>DATDRO010000248.1:0-6081 GCA_035291685.1 Nitrospirota bacterium
CCCGCCACGACCCTCGTGCACGCGCACTGGTCCCGCTTTAACGACAGGACCCGCTCCGACTCAAGGAACTCAGGACTGAAGCCCGCGCACGCTTCATAGGGGATGTTCCCGTCGCGATCGGCTATCCTCATGCCCACATACCGGCAGCCGCTCCATTCGCGGATGATCTTCATTGCAGAGTCCAGGTATTCCTTGCGTGAAAAGGTGGGGGTAAACAGCTTGAGAAGATCATTCGTTACCGTAATGCGCCGCTCCGTTTCCCTGCGTTCGGTGATGTCGCGCGCCGCGGCAAATACACCGAGGACCTTTCCCGTTTCGTCGCGATACACCGTAGCATTGTACAGGACCGGCGTGGTCCCTTTTTCCTTGTGCCGGATCTCGAGGGGGTAGTCTTTCACCGAACCTTCCAGGAAGACCTGCTGATACCCCGCCATCGCCGAATCGGGGTCCGTGAAATAATCGGAAAAGTCAGTGCCGACAAGGTCCTCACGGGAAAGCCCTGTCACGGTCTCTGTCGCGACGTTGACGTCCGTAATCTTGCCGCCGGTATCGATGGTTACGAGAGGATCCAAACTTGCCTCGATAAGACTCCGGTTGTAAGCGTTCGCCAGCCTTAAGGCTGCCTCCGCCTCAAGCCGCTTTTTCTCATTGGCCATGAAATCTATTGCAAAGGAGACATCATCCACCAATGAATTGAGGAGGTTAATTTCATCGTCCGTAAAGAATTGCGGTGTGTCCGAATAGATGGTCAGGGCGCCGATGACAACGGAACCGGCACGGAGGGGGAAGGCCGCTGAAGAACGGAACCCGTGCCGGAGGGCCTTGTCGCGCCAGGGAAGCATGCGTGGATCATGTTCTATGTCGCTGCAAATGGAATACGTTCCTTCGAGGACCGCCGCGCCCGTGGGACCTCTGCCTTCGGACACGTCGGCGGCATAGATCTTGATATGATCGAGGTAACCGCCGGAGTCCCCCCATTTGGCGACCGGCTCTACCATGAGGGTTTCAGGGTCGGCAAGCCCTATCCATGCCATCTTAAACAAGCCGTCTTCAACGGCAACGCGGCATACCCGTTCATAGAGTATTTCGGGATCATGGATGCGGACGATGGCCTCGTTGATCTTGCTCAGAACGGAATACAGCCGGTTCAGACGGAGGACCTTTTCCTCCGCCCCCAGACGCTCGGAAACTTCCGTCTGCAATGTATCGACGGTTTCAGCCAGTTCCGTCGTCCGCTCCCGGACCCGGCTCTCCAGCTCCTCTTTCGCCCTCATGCGTTCCATCGCTACGGACACCTGGTCGGCAACGATCTTCATGAGGGAGAGGTCTTCGTCGTTAAAACTCCGCCTGGAGCGAGTGCCGAAAGAGAGGGTGCCGATGACTTTTTTCCCTGAGAGGAGCGGGTGACAGGCATAGGCCTTGATCCCGAAGGATCTCACGAGCTCCGTCCGGGGATCGGGCGTTTCGGGGATGTTTTCGCACACGATGCGCTCGCCGTCGCGGGCCGCGCAGCCGCACACGGCAACGCCGTAATCGAGCCATTCGATCTCCCGCGCCGTTTTCTCCGGGATGCCGGCGCAGGCGTTCAGATGGAGCCGTCCTTTCTTCTCGTCCACGAGAAAATTGAAGAAGGCATGGCAGTCGAGGTAGGACATGACCTTCGAGCAGAGATCGTTCACGACCTCCTGGGGCCTTTCGCTTGCCAACAGGCGGCCGGCCGCTTCGGAAAGAATTTCGAATCGCCGGCTGCTTCTGAGCAGAGACTCCTCCGCCCGTTTGCGCCCGGTAATGTCGTGCACCATCCCGACCGACCGGATGATCCGGCCGGACCCGTCCCTGATATGTTCGCATTTTTCATGGATGATGCGGACCTCGCCGGTTGTTTTTCTTATGACCCGGTGCTCGATCTCGTACGCGTCCCTTCCCTCACGCAGCGAGCCGGAATAGGCGGCATCGACTGTCGCGCGATCGTCCGGGTGCACTGCTTCGAGGAACGCCTCATAGGTTGCAGCAAATTCCCGGGGTTTTGATCCGAATATCCGGTAAACCTCGTCCGACCAGTAGAGCCGGTTATGCACGAGATCAAGCTCCCAACTGCCGAGATGGGCGATCTCCTGTGACCTTTTCAGGCGTTCCTCGCTTGCCCGCAGCGCAACCTCCGCCCGTGTCCGGAACAAGGCCTCCACAATAGCAGGCGCCATGGCTTCAATCGATTCCAGCTCCTCCCAGCGGTAGCCCCCAACGCGGTTCCCCACGGCAATCATACCGATGATCTTCCCGCCGTGGACCAGGGGCGCGCCGAGAAATGCTTTCAAAGGCGGATGCCCTTCCGGCGCGCCGATACTGTCGGGATGCGAGGCCGGGTCGTTCGTGAAGAACGATTTCCCGTCAAGAAGCACCCGGCCGTAGATGCCGCGCAGCTTGAAATCGCCCGGCGACCTTCGATGCCCCGTCTTGTCATACATCGTGCAGAGTTCCCATCCGGGGTCGCTGATGGCGAGGTCATGCAGCAAGCCGTCCGCGCCGATCTCTCCGATAAAGCCGAACTTGCTGCCGGTAATCTCTTCCACCACTCTCAGACAGGTCCGCCCAAGTTCTTCTTCCGTCTCACACGTAAGCGCCTTTTTGAAGATTGTGTTAATCCCGATCTGAACGGCATTGTGCCGCTTGATCTCCTCCTCCGCCCGCTTGCGCTCGGTGATGTCGGTGAACGCTACTGCAAAATGGCCTGTGTGCGGGCTGAAGGCGGAGACCGAAAACCACTTTTTGATCGGCTCTGCATAGTTCTCGAACTGCACCGGCTTTCCGGTCAGCGCGACCTTCCCGTATTTTCCTATCCAGTCTGCCGGGTCTTTCTCTATGCCGGGAAGGACGTCCGTGACCCTTTTGCCGATGATGTTTTTCCCTTTAAGGCCGGTAAGCGTCTCGAATGCCTCATTGACCTCAAGGAAGACGTAATCGCAGGGCTTCTTCCCGTCATCCAGCACTATACGGTGGTAAGCGAACCCTTCCGACATGTTGCTGAAAAGGGAATGCAGCTTTTCCTCGCTCCTTTTCAGCTCGTCTTTCACGATCCGTGCTTCCGAGCTCTCGATGACCTCCCACCTTCCTGCGTTCCGGACAAGCGCGAAACGGTGGTTCTTGACGACTTCCATGAGCCCTATTGCATCGAACTTGTCGCGGGGGTACGCAAAGACGGCGATCACGTTATGTCTGCTTATGGCATCCGTGCCATAACAGGCGGACCCCGTTGGAGAACTTCGTTTTTTAACAGTATGTGTCGCCTTGGCATCCTTCGCTAACGGGGCGTCCGCCGTTTCAGGGAAAGCGTTGCACGCGAGTCTGAGGCCGTCAAAACCGCTGGAGACGGCATGGTCAAGTCTCGAAACGACGGTACTGCCGGACTTTTTGCCCAGGGCGCACAACCGGCTTTGAGAAATGATCTCTATCTGCCCCTTCTTGACATACTCCTCAAAACGAGGCACTGCCTTTTTTAAAGCCTTCTTCGCATCCTCTGCGCCAAGAGCTCCGGAGGTTACCCAGACGCAGAACTCGTTGCCCTCCAGCCCTGCCCTGAAGTAAGGAACAAGGATGTCAAGGAGGTCCTTCTTCGTCTGGTAGAACTGGCAGAAATGGCTGCCCCAGGGCAGATCGCCGACCGAGGAGATGCCGGATTTCCGTTTGTCAAAAGGCATAGTGTACACCAGTTTCGTGTTTCGAGTTGGTAATTAAATGCTTTGCTGAAAAGCATTCACCGCTAAGGCGCGAAGAGCGCGAAGAAGAACAAGAATTATTTTTTAAATTTTTTAAAAACCTTTGCGTCCTTCGCGTCTTCGCGGTTTAATGCCTTACGAATGCCCATGGACCGAGGCCGGGTTGCTGACAACCTGCCATGTGCCCTGGCTCATGGCAAGAGCAAACTCATGGTTCTTGACGACGTCCATGATCTCAACCACGCCGCACTTCTTGAGCGAGTAGGTACAGATTGCAAGCATCCTATAGCTGCCGATAACGCTGTCAACCGCAGCTTCATAGTCGGTAAATGCCTTCCAATCCTTCTTTTCGATCCAGAATGTATTGCCTGTCAGCCTTAATCCGTCAAAGCCTTTCTTGAGGGCGGTGTCAAGCCTGCTTACCCAGCCGTCCAGCACCCTTTTTTCTTCAAAGCTACCGTCCTTTGTATACCATTGGTCATAGGGCATGATCTCTATCTGCCCCTTCCTGGCGAACTCTTCAAAACGAGGCACGGCCTTTTTCAAGGCCTTCTTCGCATCCTCAGCGCTTAGCGGCTCTGAGGTAACCCACATGCAGAATTCATTATTCTCCAACCCTGCCTTGAAGTACGGGACAAGCATGTCAAGGAGATCCTTCTTCGTCTGGTAGAACTGGCAGAAATGAGTCCCCCATGGCACATCGCCGATCAAGGCTATTCCCGAATTCCTTTTTTCTGTTGATGGGTTCATGTATGCACCTCACGATTTGTTTCATGGGATACTGATACAAACGCATTTAATGTTGTTACATGATTGATACACTCGTAAGAAGGTAAAAATTTACAATTTTGTCATTCTGAGGCGAAGCCGAAGAATCTCGTATTTCCAATATGTTGAGAGACCCTTCGCGTTGCTCATGGTGACAGTTCGCACTTTTTACAAGATCAAACGCGGCAATTCTTCAGGCCCGGGGTAACGCTATTATAAACTGTTTTTATTTAAACGCAAACAGAACTTTGCACATTTTTCGTAAGATGGAAAATCTCAATTTACTCGACGGACACGGAGAAAATCAGCGCGCATGACGGACGGGGGAAGAGAAATGAAGTTTAAATCAGCCGGGCGGCCGTGGCCTGGATCATACGTATGAGCGGGGCCGGATAGACCCCGAGCCATAGGAGCGCGAGCATAAGCCCCGCGAGCACAACGCGGTCTGCAAAAGATACTGATGCAGCAGAAAGAGGAACTATTTCTATCCCTTTCATCTCGTCCGGCGACTGGTACATGGCAACGACAATGCGCAGATAATAGAACAAACCGATGGCGCTGTTCACGACGAGGATGATGACGAGGAGCCACAATGCCGAGCCGATCCCGGCGGACACGACGTAGAACTTTCCGATGAAACCGGCCGTGAGCGGGATACCGGCGAGGGAGAGCAGCATCGCCGTAAATATGCCTGCAAGCCACGGCCGCCGCGAGGATAGCCCGCGGTAATCATCCATGCGGTCGGCGTCCCTCTCCTTTCCCGACATGACGGAAACCACGCCGAACGCTCCCAGCGTTGTCACAAAATAGGCGGCCAGATAGAATGTGACCGCCGTGACCCTCATCCCGCCGCTCGCGAGGAAGGCCACGAGCAGATAGCCGAGGTGCGAGATCGATGAGTATGCAAGAACGCGCTTGATATTGTTCTGGAGCAGTGCAAGCAGGTTGCCGGCAAACATGGAGGCCATCGCAATGATCGTAAAGATCAGAAACAGCGGACTTTCCGTGTTGATGTTCACCTGCGTGAAGTAACGAAGCAGGAGCCCGAACACGGCGCCTTTCGATACCGTGGCCACATAAGCGGTGAGCGGCGCCGGGGCGCCTTCGTATACATCGGGCGTCCACAGGTGGAACGGCACGAGCGCAAGCTTGAACCCGATGCCGATCACGATCATCCCCGTACCCGCGAGCAGCGCCGCGTGATGAATATCGGCGGATGCAGACCGTGATGCTATTACGCTGAACTCCATGCTCCCCAGTTCCCCATAGACGAGCGCCATGCCGAAGAGCAGGAACGCGGACGAGGCCGCGGCAAGGATGAGATATTTGACCCCGGCTTCGACGCCCTGTTCGCTTTCGCGCTCGTACGCGATCAGGGCGTAGAGAGAGATACTGAGCGTTTCGAGACCGAGGAAGAACGACGCGAAATGGCCTGCGGTGACAAGCACTGTTGAACCGAGGGTCGCCAGCAGGAGAAGAACGTAAAATTCATTATGGTGTCCTGCGCGCTTTTCAAGATACCCGTGCGCCAGAAGGGCCACCACAATGCTCGCGGCGATGACCATCCCCATGAAAAAGACGGCATAACCGTCGATGATAA
>DATDRO010000249.1:0-8707 GCA_035291685.1 Nitrospirota bacterium
GCGGCTTTTTCCAGCCGCTCCGCATCCCGGTAGCTGCGAAAGCCGAACTCTTGCGCGAGCACGGTCACGATCTCACGAAGATAAGCAGAAATATTCATATTATCTCAACCGTATCACAGCGGCATCATGCTGTCAAACAGAACAATATTGTTTTCTTGACTATTTGAAGAATTTTGCTTACACTAATGTACCAATGCGAAATAGCGGTCCTGTCAAAAGTTCTATAAAAAAAAATTATAAATATTTTACCACAGAGGTCGCAGAGAGGGAGGCCGGTAAAAAGCCTTAACCATAATTGAGATTGAGGGATTTCTCTGTGTGCTCTGTGGTTAATTTTTGACATTACGTGATCGTCAGCAAGGAGGGTTGTCATGCCGAAACTGCCCAACCAGTACCTGAACATCCAGAAAAGATTTAAAGGCTTCATGAAGGCCGTTGAAGACCTCGGCAAGGCGACAAAGGCCGCCGGGCCGCTCAATGAAAAGACGTCCCGCCTCATTCAGCTGGCAGCGGCCGCTGCGATCCATTCCGAAGGCTCGGTGCATTCTCACGCGAGAAGGGCATTGGCTGCCGGCGCGAAGCCCGAAGAGATACGCCATGCCGTCGTTCTCCTGACAAGCACGATCGGGTTCCCCACCGTCTCGGCCGCGCTTTCCTGGGTCGAAGATGTGCTCAAGAAGAAAACAAAGAGGTAACCGTTCCTTTAACTGCTGACGGATTCGAATGATTCCGAATTTTACTCTTTACACTCAGAAAGGAAGATCACCATGGCAAAAAAACACAAGGTAACTATTGATCGCGAGGAATGTACAAGCTGTGAAACATGCTGGATCACCTGTCCGGATTTCTTTGAACAGAATCCAAGTGACAATTGGAGCCAGGTCGTTGCGAAATACAGGGTCGGCGGCAACCCGGCCGAGGGAGAATCTCCTGCGGAGCTGGAAGACAAGGTGCAGGAAGCTGCGGATTCCTGCCCGGTCTCGATAATCCACGTGGAGGGGTAAATAATGATGGAGGATGGACGAAGGAGGACGGACGCAAAATACTACGACTCCTCCCTCTTCCTTTCTCCGTCGTCCCTCATGTCTCTTTTCATCTCTGCCCTCTCTCTTCACCCTCTCCTTTTATTTTCCTCTCCCCTCGAGGGAGAGGATGAGAGGTGAGGGGGGCTCTTTATCACTATGAAGATCGAATGCTTCATGTCGGAAGGCTGCGGTTCATACCATCAGCTCCGCGAGAACATAGATAAGGCGCTCTCAGAACAGGGCGTTCAGGCCGACGTCAGCTATCACACCGTCTCCTACGAGGAAGCCATGAAGCTCGGCCTCAAGGGCTCTCCGCATATTCGCATCAACGGCAAGGATCTCGACGAGGGCGGTTCGCCCGGCCTTCTGTGAAGGACGTACAAAGACGAGTCCGGGAGACTCAGGAACGTGCCGTCCGTCGAGATGCTGAAAGAGGCGTTCAAGAGGGAAATATCCGCCGCATAGAGCATAGCGAGGAGCTTGAAACCTGAGGGACGATGGACGAAGCCTTCATTGCTTTCGCGGCCCTCTTCCTTCGTCCCCCCTGCGCTGCTTTCCTCCATGCCCTCCGCCCTTTGCCCTCTGCAATTACTATGTCTAAAAACCTTGTTTTCATAGGCGACTCGCTCACCGAATACTTCGACTGGCAGAAGCGTTTTCCTTCCCACAAGGTCACCAATCTCGGCATATCCGGAGAACCCGTCGAAGGCCTGCTCAACCGGCTGGACAGGGTCCGTTCGCGGATCAACGATCCCGACATCATCTTCGTCATGACCGGCATCAACAACATTGCAATGGAGCAGTACGACATCTCCGGGGACTACAAAGAGATCGCGAGCAAACTGACGTCGTGGTTTAAAAATTCAAAGATCGTGATACAGAGCGTATTGCCGGTCCGGTTGGAATGGATCGACAATAATGTGATAAAAGACATCAACCGCTATTTGAAGAAGATCGCCGGGGAATTCTCCGCAGAGTATCTCGACGTGTACGGTCTTTTTATTGATCCACAGGGAAATCCAAGGCGTGAAAATCTGCTCGATGACGGCGTGCATCTGAGTGATAAAGGATATCACGTGTGGGCGGACGAGGTTGAGAGGCTTTTGAAGAAGCATAAAAAGCATTTGGACACGGATAAATCCTGATAATCCCGCCAAGGCGGGAATAAAAGCGGATAATAGGAAGCATTGAATCAGGACAACTCATGGAAAATCCTGTTATAATATAGCTTGGTCCCTTGCAACAATTTCAAAGGAGGACAGAATGAAACTGAAAAAAACATTGTTCATGGTCTCGATGGCGCTTTTACTCGTTTCATCAGCAGCCGTGGCAGGTGATTTTGATTGGGCCAGGGATTTCAACATCAGGGCCGAAGCGGACCCGTCAGGATTCAGGGCAAGGCTTGCGGCCCGTTTTAAAATAGGCGACGTACAGATCACTACCGTGCTCAGCAATGTTGCAAACCCCGCGGACGCCTATATGGTGCTCCGGCTCGGAGAAATGTCATCGCGGCCGCCGGATTACGTTCTTGACAGATACAAATCAGGCAAGGGCAAAGGCTGGGGCGCGCTTGCGAAGAGTCTGGGCATAAAACCGGGGTCGCCGGAATTTCATGCCCTGAAACGCGGCAATGACCTTTACAATGACCATGATGGAGACAGGGACAAAGGGAAGGGAAAAGGGAAAAAGAAAAAGAAGAACAAGAACAGGGAGTAGGAACAGGACCCGTTTAGCGGGGCGCCTCCCGGTTACCCGCGAGTTAACGGATGAGATCAGGAGAAAACCATGAAACCATGCAGAGAATGCAAACGCGATGTTTCCGAGCAAGCCATTTCCTGTCCGAATTGCGGGGCGCCGCATCCAGCGAAAGAGAAATGGGACGGATGGGGGTTTGAATACAAATCACGGCTTACCCTCTTCGGCTTGCCGCTGGTCCATATTTCATTCAAGTACCGCCCGAACCGCGCGCCTGTCGTGGCAAAAGGCATCATTGCGATCGGGCAGTTTGGATGCGGCATCGTTACCATTTCTCAATTCGGGGTGGGAGTGATCAGCGTGAGCCAGTTCACGATAGCCGGCTTTGCCCTGGCCCAGTTCGCGATCGCCTATTCGCTGACCGCCCAGATCGGGCTGTTCATCCATGAAGGCCATGGACAATTGGTGAAGAGCCTGCCGGACGTTATCAACATGTTCTTTTAACCGCAGCAGCTCAACGGACAGCGGCTGGAAAGTGCGGCTGCGGTTGATCTCGTGCATTTGCGAAGCTGTGTTGCGACTGGGAAAAAGTGGACGGAAGATGAAGAAGATCCTCCTGATCGATGATGATGCGGCCTTTCTGAAGCTGCTCAAGAAGTATGTAGAGGAACGCTACCCGGGCATTGATGTCCTGACGTGCAACGATCCGATAAAATGCCTCATCAACATCACCGATGACCTTGATCTCCTGCTGGTAGACCTGGAAATGCCCGGCCTGGACGGCTCCAAGGTCCTCTCCTACGCCGTGTCCAGGGGACTGAGCAAGAACCGTATCATCATCCTTTCGGGGCACGACGCCGACTATCTGCACAAACGGTTCCCGATGGGAAGCTGCCTGGCCGTGCTCAACAAATATGAGGGCCGGCAAAAAGACGTTCTCGATATGATCTTCAGCGCTTTGCAGCAGAAAGCTCCGGCACAGAAGAACGGCTGTTGACGGCCCCCTTCCGAAACAGGGAGAGGGGCGGAAGTCGGGCTGGGTTGAAAGATGTAAATCCAGGCGGAACAAACAGGTCTAATGAGACTTAAACTACTTTTGACCTTTGAGCTGTTTCACCTCTTTTGAGGTAGTGATCAGCGCATCAGAAATAGCATTAACGGTTGTTTTGATCTCCGCAACATCGCCCCTGATATCAGAGACGTCATCTTCCACCTTATACATCTTGCCTTCAAGCCTGTTCAGCCCGTCTTTGAGCTCAAACTGCCCTTTTTTGATCTCACCGATATCAGATTTGATTTCCAGAAGCATATCGATTACTTTATTTTCCATATGCTAAACAGGCCTCCCGCTTTCCATTTCGGTTTTGCATCTTGCTGCACTCATTGCCGATTCAAATTCTATTCCAATATAGCCCACTTTGTCAAGATTATCTTATGAATCAGCCCTGATTCGGCCTTCTCTATGTCTTAAGAGTCTCAGTCGTCACATGCGTCTATCATGAACCCGTCCCCGCCTTTATGATCTCTTTTCTCCTTATCCGCAAGCGCCTATGGAACCTTCGGATATTTTATCGTGATCTCCTCGCCGGTCAGCGCTTCCGCGAGGAACGTCTTGAGCTGCTTCTTCTCTTTCAGGCTCAGCTTGAGCGGCTTGAGGGCCGTGTTCCCCTTGCCGCCTCCCTGGTCGAAGAACTCTATGACCTCGTCGAGCGTCCGGAAGATGCCGTTGTGCATATAAGGACCGGTCCTGGAGATCTCCCAGAGCGTCGGCGTCCTGAAGGCCTTCCAGTCCTTCCTGTCCTTTGTGATAAGGTACCTGCCGGGATCTTCCTTCAGATTCCGAAAATCTTCGTAATGGTATACTTTGGCCACAAATCTCCTTGTTGCTGCAATACGTGGATCTTTTTCCTGTTCAACATTCTCCGGCGCGTTCAGGGCATGGAATTTGCTGTCCGAAAGACTCACTCCGTCGTGGCATTCGGCGCACTTGCCTTTTCCGATGAAGATGTCATACCCCTTTTTCGCCCCGGCGGTGAGCGCCTTCTTGTCGCCTTTCAGATAGCGGTCGAGCGGAGGGCTTATGGAAACAAGGGTGCGCTCAAAGGCGGCGATGGCCATGGCGATCCGCTCACGGGAGGTGTCGCCGTCGCCGAAGACCTTCTTGAACTCCTCGACGTACTCGGGAACGGACCGGATCACTTCTTCGACAAAATCCAGGTTCCGGTTCATTTCGAATGCGGACATCATGGGGAACAGTGCCTGTTCCTCAAGTGACCGGGCGCGGCCGTCGTGAAAGAGGAATTGCTGGTACGCTACATTGATGAGTGTGGGAGAGTTCCGCCAGTTCCGCGTCGTGGGATAGTTCAGGGATATCTCGAGCCCGTCGGTGAAGGCCTGCTCCGGGTTATGACAGGTCGCGCAGCTCATCGTGCCGTCGCCCGAGAGCCGCCGGTCGAAGAAGAGCTTTTTGCCGAGCTCGATCTTCTCCGGAGTCTGGGGGTTCTGCTCGGGGACAGGCACGGATTTGAAGGATTCAAGATGACCGGCAAATACACCCATAGGCGCAAAAGCGAGCATCAACAAGCTCATCACAACTGTCATTGCGAGCCGAAGGCGAAGCAATCTCGTTGGTAAAGACTGCAGCGTCGCTGCCGCTCCTCGCAATGACGGCTTAAACTGCTTCACTGTGTTATTATTTCGCATTTTTCACCTCCTCCTCGATAATCTTCTCGAACTCCCGATACCTCATTTCACCGACAAATTTTCTCCCGTTGATGAAAAAGGTCGGCGTCATGTACACGTGCAGCTCATCGCCGAGCTTGAGGTCGCGTTCGATCGCGTCCTTATGGAGCTTGCTGTCCATCGACTGTTTGAATCGTTCGAGGTCAAGCCCCAGTTCCCGGGCATACCGGACCAGGCTTTCGGGGTCAAGCTGCGGCCACCGCGCGAACAGCAGGTCATGCATCTCCCAGTACTTGCCCTGATCGCCGGCCGCGAGCGCCGCCAGCGCCGAGGCCACCGAGTATTGCCGGTAGCCGTAGGGGACGTTCTTGATGACGAGCCGGACCTTGCCGTCGTAGCTTATCATGATTTTTTTGAGGGTCGAACTGACCTCCATGCAGAGCGGTCACTGATAATCGAGGAACTCGACGATAGTGACCGGCGCACTCGCAGGCCCCCGCTGCGGCGAGTCACCGATCGGGACCTCATACCGTTTCTGAGCGGCAAGAGCCGGTGCGCCCACGATCAGGGAGAACAGGATAAAGGATAAACATCGTTTCATGGAAACATCCTCCCTTCCAAAATCGGATTGACAAATAAGGTATTCGGTTACGAAGCCCGTATCGTCAGGCGGGGAATGGTGACGTTTAACGGCTCATGACGAACCACGTAACTTTTTGAACAAAACGGGCCTCGTTACCATTACCGTTTGACCGTCAGCGTGAAGCCTTGAGCTCCTCATCGATGATCTTCTTGAAATATTCGAACGGCCGTTCTCCGACCACCTTCCTTCCATTGATGTAAAAGGTCGGCGTGGTGTACAGATCCATCTTGACCGCGAGCTCGAGGTCCGCGTCGATCTCTTTGGCATGTTTCTGGGAATCGAGGGCCTCGGTGAATTTTCTCACGTCAAGGCCGAGTTCCTGAGCATATTTGATGAGGCTCGCCCGGTCCAGCTTCGGGGATCTCCTGATCAGGAGGTCATGCATCTCCCAGTACTTGCCCTGATCGCGCGCCGCGAGGGACGCCTCCGCCGCGATGCGGGCGTAGTCGCGGTAGCGGTAAGGATAATTCTTAACGACGAGCCGTACCCTGCCGTTGTAGATCTTCATGATCTTTTTGACGGTCGGACCGGCCGCCACGCAGTGCGGTCACTGAAAGTCGATGAATTCGATGATCGTGATCGGCGCGTTCTCCGGTCCCGAGGAGGGAGAATCACCGATGGGAATGGCGTATCTCGTTTCTTCCGATAACACGGAAAGCGGCAGGCAAATGAGAATAAAGGCGAACAGGAAGCCCTGTTTCAACTTCATAACGCTCCCTCCCTCGTACGGCGCGTTCTCAGGATTGAAAAAAAAACGGGATGGATGCACGGGTGAACCCCGTTAGAGATATTTCGCTTGACGCGATCTCTCTCGGGGTGAATCCCCTCCGGCAGTCCCTTCCCGCCTGATCAATGCAAACGAGAACCAGCTACGCTTCAGCCTCCGGGAAGACGCGGAAGTATTTGGCCGCGACCTTGAAACCAACCACCGCAATGGAGATGAATGCGGCGGTCACAACAAATTCCATCCAGGAGGGGAAGTAGCTCAATCCCGATGCGCTCTGATGCCGGTACATGCCGAACAGGGAGACATTCATCCGATTGAGCAATATCCCCACAATGACCGTGATATTAACGGCAAAAATCCTGTTCAGGTTTTCCCTCGTGCTTTTCATCGAGAGCAGGATGATCGGGGCCAGGACGCCTACCATCAGTTCCAGGAGATACATGTTCGCCTCCATGCTCCCGGCAAAGGCGGCCGCGATCCCGGGTCCTGTGGCAAGAACGTAGATCTTCAGCGCAAGGTAGACCACGGCAGCGATCAGACATCCTCTCGCGAGGCCGGATAGGATCTCCATATGCGGTTTGTGCCCGAACGCTTTGCTGCTGATGATATTTTCGAAGCTGACCATGGACAGGCCCATCATGATCGCCGAGATAAGGAAAAGCATCGGTATCTGATCGCTGTACCAGAGCGGGGACATCCTTGACGGCGTGATAAGGAAAACCGCGCCCAGCGAAGACTGGTGCAGCACCGAAAGGAGCACGCCGAAGAGGACCACGGGCACCATGATCTTTTCCACGATTCGGAGAGCGCCCCGCATTTTCAGCTTCTCGAAGATCATGGGGCTCGATTCCGCGGCGAGGGTCGTCGTGTAGAGCATCACGTAGATGGATACAAACCACATAAGGGAATGGACCTGCCACATCGCCATCGGGTGCCAGATGCGGTAAGGAATGCCGATGTCGAAAAAGATGGCCGTGGCGGCCAGCAGGTAGCCAAAGAAGGCCGTCAGTACCGCCGGCCGGACAATGGGTTTGTACTTCTTCCAATTCAGGATATACACGGCGCCGGCGATAATGCCTCCCCCCGCTGCCATGGCCTCGCCGCCGAGAACATCCATGCCTATCCAGAGGCCCCACGGGAACCGGTCATTGAGGTTCGTGGCGGCGCCGAGTCCGAAGATAAGCCGATAGATCAGTACCAGGCCGCCGAGAGCGATGATCGCGACCAATGTCCTGGTGAATGGCGTCCACATCTCTATCTCACGATTTGTTTTCATGCTTGTCCCCCTTCTCCGCGTTTTGCCTGCGGGTGATGGCCCAGGTCAACGCACCCGCGATGATGACCACACCGACGACCGATGGGATCTTGGAAATATACGCCCAGGTAAGGTCAGGATACTTGACATTTGAGATCTTCATATTGAAGCCCAGCGTGTCGAAGGGCTCCGCCGACAGATAGATCCACGATGTCCCGCCGGCCTCTTCCTTGCCGTAGATGTGCTTCACGTATTTGTCCGGGTTCCCTTTGAGCCGTTTCTCGGCCTCGGCCATGACCGCTTCAAGGTTGCCGTAGAACATGGTCGTTGTCGGGCAAACCTTGATGCAGGCCGGGACCTTTCCATCGGCGATACGCTCGGAGCAGAACGTGCATTTTCGTATCCAGGGAAACGCCTTTTCCCATTCATATTTCGGGATATCGAAGGGGCATGCGAGCATGCAGTAGCGGCAGCCGATGCAGCGGTTGAAATCGTAGACGACCGGCCCGGCCTCCGTCTTGCGCAGGGCGCCCACGGGGCAGGCCGAAACACATGCGGGGCTCTTGCAGTGCAGGCACTGGTTCTTGACAAAGGACCAGACAGGCTGGTCTCCCTTCTCTTGTTCGCTGTATCTGATGTTGGTGTAGCACTCTGAATTGAGCTCCGGGGGGTTCGTGAAC
>DATDRO010000250.1:0-4119 GCA_035291685.1 Nitrospirota bacterium
ATTTCCTATCTTTCTGAGTCGGTAAAGCTCAATAAAACGTATCCCACGAGTAACTACAACTTGGCTTACGCGTATTTATACAAAGACAAAAGAAAAGAAGCAATAAAGTACGCACAAGAGGCCCTCGCTCTCTACACAGAGAAGGCCCTAAAGGGCGACGCCGCCCGGTTGATTGCGGTCACTTACGGGGAACTCCGGGATGATGCCAACTCGCTTAAATATTTTAAAATTGCGGACGAAATTCAGCCGCGAAACTATTATACGGTAAAGCCGCTGCTTTCTTTGCATCTTAAATCGAAAAATATGATAGCCGCAAATGAAGCAGCAGAGACCCTCTTTTCTTTAGACCCCAAAAACCCCACTGTATCCAATGATGTATTGGAGGCCTATCTTTCCGTCGGGTACAACAAAGAGCTGCATGACTTTTTCACAAGAATGGAGAAAAGGTATCAGGACAATGACGAAGAAACGGGAAACGTGCTCTTCCACAAAGCCAAGCTGTATCTTATAGAAAATCATAAGAAAGAGGCGAAACAAGTTATTATAGAAGCAAGAAGACGGTTTTCCAAATGTTTGAAAAGTGATCATGATGTATTTAAGGCGATAGATCAAATGTTGAAGAATGCAGAGTAAAATAATGGATAGGGCATCAAAACGAAATAAGGCGATTACGAGGATTCATTAATTCCAGTAACCGCCTTCTGATGGGGAATCTCGTGGTGACACAGGCCGGGGTTTATTATGCACTTTTCGTTTCGTCTGATCACTGAGAAAGCTGCGGCGATTGCTGCGCGGGTGCTTCCGGTGTCTGGTCCGCCGGCGCTTCGGGTATCTCCGGCTGCGGTTGGGGCTGCTGCTCCGACTTCTTTTCTTCCATTGGTTTTACGGCTTCAGTTTCTTCGGGCTTGAACCGGGTCGGAGTGAAGTTCGGGTTCAACTCGTACGCCTTGTCGAAATTTTCCATGGATTTTTTTCTGCTCTCGCCGTCGTTGCTGATCTTGCCTTTCATATAATAGGCATAACCCAGATAGTAAAACGCCTCCGCATCGGGATAGATCGCTGACGATTCTTCGAACTCCTTGGCGGCTGCGTCATAATTCTTTGCCTTGAGATGAGCGATGCCTTTTTCGGTATGTTGTGTCGCGGCCTTGGTGTCGAAGAGCTCCTCTGCAGAATGGCCCACGGCCGGCGCGAGCATGAGCACGAATGCCAAAACACACAATGCCGCCAATCTATTATTTATCATTACGCCTCCTCTCCCTGTCTTTTCACTAACATATCACAGTGTTGTTGCCCCTGTCAACAAAACCGGGGTATATGTTCGAAACGACATGACAAAATTGTCGAATTCGTAAAACGCGCTAAAATATTAATGAATCCCGACGCTCTTTAACGAGGGCCGGCCTTGAACGTCGACAAAATTTTCCGGTTAAAATTTTCGATATTACCCCGTGTCATGAAAAAAAATCATAAAAACAATGCGTTATGTTTCTGGCATGCATATTGAAATAGAGAGTGGCAAGCATTGAACAATGGGCACTGTCATCCCCCTTGCCCTCCTACCCCGGAGGGAACCCTTGGCAGTGTCCATTGTTCGAGCTTATTTCAAAAAGTCAGGCAATATCCAGAGGGATCGGGGGATCATGATAAAGGTGAAGGAATGTTTTATAACGCAGGATATGGTTTTGAAGGCATCACCCCTGAGGGGCTGAAGGAAAAGATAGAGTCAGGCGACGACTTCGTGCTGCTCGACGTTCGCACGCTGGTTGAAAATGCGGCCCAGGCCATCGAAGGATCGTACCTGATCCCGATCCATGAGCTTCCTGCCCGCATCGGGGAGCTTCCGAAGGAGAGAGACATTGTTGTGTACTGCAGGATCGGAAACAGAAGCGCGTACGCATGCATGTATCTTGCGCGACTGGGGTATCGGGTGAAGAACCTCGACGGCGGCATCAGAGTATGGAACATGCAGGAAAACAGAACAAGCACGAGGGCTTAGCCATGAAGACAACGAAGAACAAAGTCGTATCTCTTTTCCTGTGCGCGATGCTTTTCTTCATTCTGGTATTTGCGGTCGCGATCTATAGTTACGCGGCGGAGATCCTTACCCTTGAGCAGGCCGTGGATACGGCGCTGAAAAACAATCCGGGACTGAAGGCCGCGGATGCTCAGATCGACATAGCGCGGGCAGGCGTGCTCAGGTCCGCATCAGGGTTCCTGCCCAGGGTGACGGTGTCCGAGACCTACAGCAAGACGAATGATCCGCTCATGGTCTTCGGGACCAAGCTCGACCAGAAGATCGTCACGCCGCAGGATTTTGACGTCAATGTCATGAACCACCCGGATCCGATCTCAAACTATAACACACGGTTCGCCGTGGCGCAGCCGGTGTTCAACGGCGGCAGGGAATATCTCGGTGTGCGGATGGCGAAGCTCTCGCGCGACGCCTCGGTCCAGGACCGGGAGCGTGCAAAGCAGGAGACCGTCTACGAAGTGATCAAGGCATACTACGGACTTCTCCTGGCAAAGGAAGCCCACAAGGTCGCGCTCCAGTCGTTTCAAACAAGCGCGGAAAACGTGAAGCTGGCGGAAGCGCGGTACCGTGCGGGCGCCGTCCTGCAATCCGATCTCCTTCGTGCCAAAGTTCAGCATGCAGAGGTCAAGGAGATGGCAAGTCGCACTGAAAACAGCATCAGGCTGGCAACAGCCTCGCTGAATTTCGCCATGGGTGTTTCGCAGGCAACCGAGTATGTTGTTGATGATTCGCTTTCGGTCCGTGAGGCCAGGACCGACATGAACCTGCTGATCGAGGAGGCTTCCGCCCGGCGGCCGGACCTTTTGTCCACGGAGCTGAACCGCAGAAACGCGGAGATCGGGATAGGCCAGGCGCGTGCGGATTATTTGCCGAGCCTGAACCTTACGGGCCAGGTTGACTGGAACAGCTCGAACATTGCCGAGGCTGACGCGAAAAGCTGGGCGGTGATGGCCGTTCTTCAGTGGAACTTGTTCGATGGGCTGGTAACAAAGTCAAAGGTCCGGGAGGCGGTCGCTTCCGCGCAAAAGATGAAGGCCCTCGAAGAGCAAACGAGATCTTCGGTGCAGCTTCAGGTCAGGCAGGCCTTCTATAACCTTTCGGCATCGCTGGACAGGATCTCGGCAACAGCCTCATCCGTACAGGAAGCAGAGGAGGGTCTGAGGATCGTGCAGAAACGGTATGAGGTGGGCATGACGAACTTCGTGGACGTGGTCGGCGCGGAAACGGCGCTCATCCGGGCGAGGAACAATGCCCTCCTGGCGTTGTACGACAATAACATCTCCCATGCGGAGTTGAAACTGGCCACGGGGACGCTGTAAAGTCAGGAGTCAGGAGTCAGAAGTCAGAAGTCAGGGGTCAGGGGGCAGGGGGAAGAGGACAGAGGACAGAAGACAGAGGACAGAGGACAGAAGACAGAAGACAGAAGACAGAAGACAGAAGACAGAAGACAGAAGACAGAACACAGTCAATGGCCACAAGGGGGAATGCCGATGGACATCAAGATGATCATAAGCAGGATACAGGAAGCGATCAAGACCATGGACAGAAAGAAACTTTACATTTCTTCTTTCATCGTCCTGGCGGTGATCGTCGTCTCGATCTTCACGCTCGGGAAGAAGGACGCGGGCTACGCGGACATTTCCAGGCAACAAGAGCCGATTACCGTTACCGCGGTGACAGTTGAGCCAGAGATCGTGGACGCCGCGGTATCCGCGGCGGGTGCGCTGAACTCCAGGAACGTGTCGCTGCTGTCAAGCAAGATCATGGGCAGAGTGTCTTATCTCGGCGTGCAGGAAGGGGATAACGTTACCCAGGGCAGGCTGCTGATGAAAATAGACAGCGGCGAGATAGCGGCGCAGACGTACCAGGCCCAGTCCGCGTACAATAATGCAAAGCTTCAGTATAACCGGATCAAGACCCTGTATGACGAGAAGGCGTCGACCCAGATGGAGATGGACCAGGCCACGCTCGGGCTCGAAACAGCCGAGGCCGGTCTGAAGTCGGCAAAGGCCATGGAGAGCTACACGATCATCACCGCGCCGATCTCCGGCCAGATCGTGGAGAAGAAGATCAACCTCGGCGAA
>DATDRO010000251.1:0-4236 GCA_035291685.1 Nitrospirota bacterium
CAGGTTGAGGTTCTTTTGGTCCGTGACTCCGGCCACTGGATAACCGGGAGTTGAACAATGCAAACTGCGGACAAAAGATTGACACTCATTATGAGCTGGATGGCGGGAATCGCGGCTGTCATGATCGCTCTCGGCATGCCGCTCGTCTATTTCGGGCTCTCGTACCAGCATGACACGGCATCCCTTGAGACCGAGGCGGAGATCAATGCCCGCATCGTCACCCAGTTGATCAACGCGGACCCGGAAATGTGGCGTTTTGAAGAGCTGAGACTGGCAGAACTCATGTCAAGACGGTCGGGCGAAGGCACGAAAGAAACACGGCGTATTCTTGACACGCGGAATATTCTCATTGCGGAAAGCGCGGAAAAACTGGCCCCGCCTTTGTTGATGCGGTCCGAGACCCTCATGGATGCGGGTATTGTCGTGGGGAGAATAGAGATCATCCGCTCACTGCGGCCTCTTCTGATGAAGACCGTCCTGATGATGGTCCTCGCATCAATGCTCGGATCAGCGGTTTTTTTTGCCATTCGCATTTTTCCGTTGCGCACCCTTCGCCTGGCGCTCAAATCCCTTTTCGAGGAAAAGGAGCGCGCCCAGGTGACGCTGCGCTCCATCGGCGACGGCGTTATTACGACGGATGCGGAAGGAAAGGTGGTTTTGATCAATGCGATCGCGGAAAGGCTTACAGGCTGGACCCAGCGAGAGGCCGAAGGGAAACCCCTGACCGAGGTTTTTTATATTATCAACGAGAAGACCCGGGAGCGCTGCGAGAACCCCGTGGACAAGGTATTACGGGAAGGAAAGATCGTCGATCTTGCCAACCACACGGCCCTTATCGCGCGGGACGGCGCCGAGAGGATCATCGCGGACAGCGGCGCCCCGATCCGTGATGAAAGCGGGAATATCATCGGGGTGGTGCTGGTGTTCCGCGACGCTACCGAAAAGCAAAAGTTGGAAGAAGAGATACTGAAAGCGGGGAAGCTTGAATCCGTCGGCATCCTTGCCGGGGGCATCGCCCATGATTTCAACAATATTCTGACGGCCATTACGGGAAATATTTCTCTGGCTATGAGGGATATAAAGCCTTCCGATGCAATATTCAGAAGACTGGTGGATGCTGAGAGTGCGTGTCTGCGGGCCAAGGAGCTAACGTATCAGTTGCTCACCTTTTCCAAGGGAGGAGCGCCGGTCAAGAAAACCGTTTCCGTCTCTGAAATAATAGAGGATTCGGCGCGTCTGGCGCTGGCCGGTTCCAATGTCCGGTGTAAGATCTCGGTGCCCGATGATCTCCTGCCTGCTGATGTGGATGAAGGCCAGATAAGCCAGGTTATCAATAATCTTCTCATCAATGCGGTCGAGGCCATGCCCGGAGGCGGAGTGATAACCGTGCGGGCCGAGAACCTGACGGCCGGGAAAGGCGACGCCCTCCCGCTGGCGTACGGGAAATACCTAAAAATTTCCATTCAGGACCAGGGGACCGGCATACTGCCGGGACACCTTCGGAAGATTTTCGACCCCTATTTCACAACAAAGCAAAAAGGAAGCGGGCTCGGGCTCGCCATCTGTTACTCCATCGTAAAAAAACACGACGGCCACATCAGCGTGGAATCTGTGTTGGGAAGCGGGACAACGTTCTCGATCTATCTTCCCGCTTCTTCAAAGGAGCCCGCCAGAAAGAAGGATTCACGAGAAGAGCCCATCCGCGGCGAAGGGAAGATACTGGTCATGGACGATGAGGCCATCGTCAGAGATGTTACCGGTCAGATCCTGAAACACCTGGGCTACGATGCTGAGTTTGCCGGTGATGGTTCTGAAGCGATCGAACTTTACCGGAAGGCCAAAGAATCAGGCAAGCCCTTTGATCTGGTCATCATGGATCTGACCGTTCCGGGCGGCATGGGAGGCAAGGAAGCCATTCTTCGGCTTATCGAAATAGACCCTGATGTCAGAGCGATCGTTTCGAGCGGCTATTCGGACAATCTGGTCATGAGCGATTTCCGGCAATACGGCTTCAAGGGTGTCGTCGCTAAACCCTATAAGATCCAGCAGCTGGCCCTGGCATTACATAACGTCTTGAACGACCGTGCTTGACCCTGAAGATGCCGGACCCGTAGATTTTCTTTTTAACACTCCGGTTCGACTCATTCATTCCGGCAAGACCGTACGGACCAACAGCCTCCTCAATCCGTACTGGAAGAAGCACCTTCTTGAAGCGCGAAGGTTTTAACGTCGTGTCATCAATCGAGCATTCGATTTATGCAATGTACGTTACTCCGGTCTCCAGAACATCTCCCTATCCAGACCCTTTAACTCCTTTATGTTCAGGCCGTATGCATCTGGCGTGGGTTTCTTAAACATTGTTTTATTTAATCCTTGCTTAATGCCTTCAGACTCAGCGTGAATTCACGAAAACCGCATGAAGCTTGACTAAATATGGTATCAAATTCGCCTTGACAACACTACATGTTGTGGGTATACTTCGTTCAAGTTAAGCAATTAAATTCCCTGAACAAAACAAATTATTGCATACAAGTTGCCTTTTTTGCCGGAAGCAGAGCAAGCTTTAATTTCTGAGATGCACAGGCTGTGTCTTATGCGAAATTCTATAAGATTTTATTTTAAATCCGACGTGTCGATCGAATAATGATTTATCATACCGGGGCGGCCATGAGGCCGCCCCGGCTTTGATTTTGATTTTAAATTTTCTTAGATGTACGGACTGTTTGGAGGGTTTTATGAAGAGCGTGGCTTCGGCTGCAAGAACAGCAACAGAGCTCAATCTGTCCGAGAACTGCCTCAAGGTACTGGAAAAACGCTATCTCAAGCGCGATGAAGAGGGGACCGTGGTCGAGACCCCGGTGGACATGTTCACCCGCGTGGCCCGCACGATCGCGGCGGCAGATGCCGCCTATGGCAGGTCCGACGCCGAGGTGGACCGGGTCGCCGCGGAGTTCTACCGGATGATGACGAGCCTTGAGTTCCTGCCGAACAGCCCCACGCTCATGAATGCCGGGCGCGAGCTCGGCCAGCTCTCGGCCTGTTTCGTGCTCCCGGTGGGCGACTCGATGGACGACATCTTTGAGGCCGTAAAGCACGCGGCGCTCATCCATAAATCCGGCGGCGGCACGGGTTTTTCTTTTTCCCGCATCCGGCCCCGGAACGACGTGGTGAAGTCCACCAAGGGCATTTCGTCCGGCCCTATCTCGTTCATGACCGTCTTTGACGCCGCCACGGAGACTGTGAAGCAGGGCGGCACGCGGCGCGGCGCAAACATGGGCATCCTTCAGGTCGACCATCCCGACATCCTCGATTTTGTCACCTGCAAACAGCAGAACGACAGGCTGAACAACTTCAATATATCCGTAGCGATAACCGACCCGTTCATGGAGGCCGTCGAAAAGGACGGCGAGTACGAGCTGGTCTCTCCGCGCACGAGGGCCGTCGTGCGCAGGCTCAAGGCGCGCAAGGTCTTCGACACGATCGTGAACATGGCGTGGAAGAACGGCGATCCCGGCATCATCTTCCTTGACCGCATCAACCAGTACAACCCCACGCCGCACGTGGGCAGGGTGGAATCCACCAATCCCTGCGGTGAGCAGCCTCTTCTCCCGTATGAGTCGTGCAACCTCGCTTCGATCAACCTTGCCAGGATGCTTTCGACGGACGGAGGGGCATCGATCGACTACGACCGGCTCCGGAAGACGGTGAGGCGGGCGGTCCACTTTCTCGACAATGTGATCGACGTGAACAGGTATCCGATCGAAAAGATCGCCGAGAACACCCGCGCCAACAGGAAGATCGGGCTCGGGGTCATGGGTTTTGCCGATATGCTCCTCCAGATGGGCATTCCCTACAACTCCGAGGCGGCGGTGAAGACGGGAGAGTCCGTGATGAAGCTCATCACCGACGAGGGCAGGAAGATGAGCGAGGAGCTCGCAGAGGAGCGCGGCCCGTTCCCGAATTTCGCGGGGAGCATCTACGATCGGCCGGGCAAAGCCCCGGTCCGGAACGCCACGGTGACGACGATCGCGCCCACCGGGACGCTTTCCATCATCGCCGGGTGCTCGAGCGGCATCGAACCGCTCTTTGCCCTCACCTTTATGCGTAAGGTCCTCGACGGGGCCGAGCTGTTCGAGGTGAACCCCCACTTTGAAAAGGTCGCGAAAGAGCGCGGTTTCTCTTCCGATTCCCTCACAAAGCAGATCGCCGAGCACGGCGGGTGCACCGGCATTCCCG
>DATDRO010000252.1:0-5634 GCA_035291685.1 Nitrospirota bacterium
GGCGTGCCGCCGAGGAGATAATACTTGAAGGCAGGGTGCGCGTGAACGGCAAAGTAGTGTCCGAACTCGGCTCCAAGGCGGACCCCGGGAAAGACCATATCAAGGTCGACGGCAAGCTCATCAACCCCAGACAGCCCCAGACCTACATCATGCTGAACAAGCCCGCGGGCTATATTACGACGATGTCCGACCCTGAGAAACGGCCCCTGGTGCAGGACCTCCTGAAAGGCGTCAGGACACGGGTCTATCCCGTCGGCAGGCTGGATTATAACACCGAGGGGATGCTGCTGCTCACGAACGACGGGGATTTTGCGCATCTTATCACGCACCCCAGTCATGAACTGTCGAAGACCTATCTGGTGAAGGTCAAGGGCCAGTTGGACGATGCGACGCTGGAAAAACTGGCGAAGGGGATCTATCTTGATGACGGGAAGACCGCCCCGGCAAGGGTCAGGAAGGTCCGCAAGGAAGAAGCGAACTCCTGGATAGAGATCGCCATACACGAGGGCAGGAAGAGACAGGTTCGGCGTATGATGGACAGGGTCGGCCATTCCGTGATCAGGCTGAAGAGGACCAAGATAGGCCCGATATCACTCGGCGATCTTCCCACGGGCATGTTCCGCCACCTGACCTCAGATGAGGTCAAGATGCTCCGGGCCACGGCGATAGATGATAGGAGTCAGAAGCCAGGAGTCAGGAGTCAGGAGCCAGGAGTCAGGAGTCAGAAGCCAGGAGTCAGGAGTCGGAAGCCAGGGATCAGGAACCGGAAGCCGGGGTTCGGAAGTCAGAAGTCAGGAGAAGGAAAAAATCGGGGCGCAAAAAAGTCTCGGCGTCCTCTGCGGTGAAAAAGGCATGGAATATCTTCGTGCAGAGGTGGTCATCCATGGTCTTGTTCAGGGCGTGTATTTTCGCGCCGGCACGAGAGAAGAGGCGGAACGGCTCGGCGTCGGAGGATGGGTCAGGAACCTTCCTGATGGCAACGTGCAGGCCTTGATCGAGGGAGAGAAAAAAAAGGTCGAGCAGCTCCTTGCCTGGTGCCACAAAGGCCCTCCGGGGGCACGGGTGACCAAGGTCGACATCTCATGGGAACCATACGTGGGAGAGTATAAAAGATTTGATATTCGCTACGGCTGGTAAATATCTTGTTTTTGGCGCGGCTGTCGTCTGTTTCTTCCTGGCGTGCACGGCCGAGAATGCGGAAGAGCCGAGAAAGGCCTCGCCCGTTGTTGTTTTTAAATCCAGACCGCGATCGCTCAGTCAGGAGCAGCGGAACGAGCTCAATTTCCCGCCCGAGCTGGTCTCCCGGGTGGAAACAGCGGCAGGTGCAGCGGCAGAGCCGTTTTTCGAGACGGTATGGACGCCGTCGGAAAATCTGAAAGGCGACATCATGCTCGGGAAAGAGCGCCTCGCCGGGTTCAGCGTGCATACGACAAAGGCGGAGACGGTCATCAACGACTTGTCCGACACGCTGCGCAAACAGGGCTACCTTGTTTTCAGGAGCGAGCAGAATTTTGGCAGCGTCCCTGACGCGGTCACGGTGATAAAAGGAAAGAGTCAGTACGACGTTCTCGCTATGCAGAAGACCGAGGGGACGAACTATGACCTCACCACTGCGGCTATCGTGAAATGGCTCAAGGCCAGACAGAAAAAATACCCCTTTGTGATAACGGGAGCAGGACCGGACTGGATGGAGGCGCGCTTTCTCAAACCGCCGAAGGATATGAATGCCTTTGCGCGTGAGGTCTATGCCTTCGCTCCGGACGTTGTGTCCCAGGGCGCGGGGACGGTTTCCAAGCTTGCTCGACAAATGAAAGAGTCGAACAGTTTTTATCTGTGGTGGGAGTGAAAAAATTAATGACGGGTGCGGATGGCGGGGTGCGGAATGAAATAAGAGAGTACCAGGGGTCCAGGGTCATGGGAAAATCAACCCCGGAGCTTTTGTTGCCCCTCACGCCATTTGTATCAATACTCTGAATCCATGAAGACTGTTATGAACATCCTGATAGGAATTCTCATCCTTACGGTTGCCCTTTCGCTTATACTCGTCTATATTAATACCCATCCGCAGCGCTACCCGCTTCATATCCCGCCTTCGGACTATCGTGCTGATTACGAGCCGGTCTCTTTTGCGACCGGGGATGGCATCACCCTGAAAGGCTGGCTGATCAAGCCGTTGCGCCGCCGAACCCATGCACCTGGCCTCATTTTTTGCCATGGTGTGGGGGCGAATAAGTCTGATTTCACGGAACTCGCGGTCTCGCTTTCGCGCCGCGGATACTTTGTACTGTTATTCGACTTCAGGGCGCATGGCGAGAGCGGGGGCAGCAGAACGTCGCTCGGATATCATGAGCAGAAGGACATTGCGGCCGCCCGTACGTTTCTTTCAACGCGGCCGGAGGTCGATCAGAAACGCGTCGGTATATATGGTTTTTCGATGGGCGGGGCAGCGGCGATCCTGACCGCGGCACGGCATGGCGGTTTTTCCGCGCTCGTTGTGGACAGCGCGTTCTCAAGCCTGCTTGAACAGGCACGGGATGCTATAACGGGATTCTATCGCCTGCCGTCTTTTCCCTTTCTTCAGCTTTCTGTTTTGGGATATGAGCTTTACTTCCAGACCCGCGTCAAGAATGTCTCGCCGAAGAGCGTGATAGGAAGGATATCTCCTGTGCCCATACTGATCATCGCGGGTGAAGGGGACAGCCTCATACCGGCAGAGAACGGCCGAAGGCTTTTCGCGGCTGCCGGAGAACCCAAAGAGCTTTGGCTCATACCGGGGGCGGACCACGGGGGAACTCTTGCGGCCGCCGGCAGAGCATACGAAAAAAAGGTGGGAGAATTCTTCGACCGGCATCTTAAAAATACTAACTGATAGCCTCAACTTACAACCGACAACCGGGTATCTTATCTCTTTCCTTGACTTTACGGCGTCTCAGGTGCTATTATCGTAACGCTTTGAAATCCTTCGTACTTGAGTTGAGTGCCCACGCAGATCAGCCTGCTTCGCTCGATCGCTTAGCGCACCAGGCGTTGCCAACTTATAACGCACAACTTAAAACTAACAACAGTATCGGTTGTTGATAGTCGTAAGTTACCGGTTATCAGTTTGGTTTATCGGCACGCTCACAGCGCCTCACTCGGGGCTGACCAGCGTTCGTGGTGGTTTGCAGGTTTTAATTCTGAAACGCAAGAACCTGAATTTTTTATAAAAAGGGGTAGTAGTAATTGAAATTAAAAAAGACACATACCTGCGGGGAATTGACGAAAAAACATACCGGCTCGATGGTGACGCTCATGGGCTGGGTGCACACGAGGCGCGATCACGGCGGGCTGATCTTCGTTGATCTGCGGGACCGCGGCGGGATAACACAGGTCGTGTTCAATCCCGAGCTGGCGGCCGAGGCCCATAAAGAAGCGGGCGATGTGCGGAGCGAATACGTCCTTGCCGTGACGGGCAAGGTCTCTCCCCGGCCGGCCAATACCGAGAACCCCGGCCTCTTGACCGGACAGATAGAGATCGTCGCGTCATCGCTGGTGATCCTGAACCAGGCCAAGACCCCGCCGTTCATGATCGAGGACGAGACGGACGTGGCCGAGAACCTCAGGTTGAAATACCGTTACCTTGACCTTCGCCGTCCGGGCCTCCAGAAGGTGCTGATCACCCGCCACAAGATCACGCAGATCGTGCGCCGGTTCCTGGATGATCACGGGTTTGTCGATGTAGAAACCCCTTTTCTTACCAAAAGCACGCCCGAAGGGGCCCGCGACTATCTCGTCCCGAGCAGGGTAAACCCCGGGATGTTCTACGCGCTCCCCCAATCGCCGCAGCTCTTTAAACAGCTCCTCATGGTTGCGGGGTTCGAGCGCTACTATCAGATCGTAAAGTGCTTCCGCGACGAAGATCTGCGCGCCGACCGCCAGCCCGAGTTCACGCAGATAGATCTCGAGATGTCGTTCATCGACCAGGAAGACATCATCGCTCTCATGGAGGAGCTCATCGCCGAGATCTTCAGGGAGGTCAAGGGCAAGCAGCTCAGTCTGCCGCTTCCCCGGCTTTCTTATGCCGAGGCCATGGAGCGCTACGGCACGGACAAGCCGGACACCCGGTTCGGTCTTGAGCTCAAGGACATAGCCGATATCGCCGGCGCGTCTGATTTCAAGGTTTTCCTCCAGGCGATCGAGGCGGGCGGCAAGGTGAAAGGTCTCTCCGCTCCCGGGCTCGCGGTCCTGTCGAGAAAAGAGCTGGACGATCTTACGAACGAGGCAAAGGTCTTCGGGGCAAAGGGCCTTGCGTGGATCAAGGTCATTGATGCCGGTTTTGAGTCTCCGATCGCGAAGTTCTTCAAGGACGGCCAGATCAAGACGATCGCCGAGCGGCTCAACGCGAAACCCGGAGACCTGATGCTCTTTGTGGCGGACAGCTTCAAGGTCGTTTCCGAGACCCTGGGTTACCTTCGCCTGCTGATCGGAAAGCGGCAGAAACTTATCGACGAGAACAAGTTTAACTTCCTCTGGGTCACGGACTTTCCGCTCGTCGAATGGAACGCCGAGGAAAAACGGTACGACGCCATGCACCATCCCTTTACCGCGCCCCGGGACGAGGATGTTCCGTTCATGGAGACCGATCCTCTGAAGGTCAGGGCAAAGGCGTACGATATCGCCCTGAACGGATCGGAGATCGGCGGCGGCAGCATCCGTATCCACCGGTCGGACCTGCAATCCGGCATGTTCAAGCTGCTGAATATTTCGGAAGAGGACGCCAGGAAGAAGTTCGGGTTCCTGCTCGACGCGCTGGAGTTCGGGGCGCCGCCGCACGGAGGTCTTGCGTTCGGCCTCGACCGGCTCACGGCCATCCTTACCGGCATGCAGTCCATCCGCGACGTGATCGCGTTTCCCAAGACGCAGAAGGCCGTCTGTCCGATGACCGAGGCGCCGTCCCGGGTGACACCGGCCCAGCTCAAGGAGCTTTCGATCAAGCTGGATATTGTGGAATGAGGAGCAACGCATAGAGCAGAGGGAACAGGCAACGCCGCGTGGTGCAGAGCATAGTAGGGGCGAAGCATGCCTCGCCCGTACAGATTTAAACCCTTGCCCCATGCTCTATGCCGATTCTCCATGCCCTATGCACCATGCGCTATGCAGAATATGACATGCAATGTTTGCGGCAAGAAGGTCTCGCTCCATATCGGCTGACGGCAAATAACGATACGCTGCACGTTGTGCGGCAAGGATTTTCCGATCAAGGACTACGTGGACCAGATCGATGAAGAGCTTTGGGAGATAATATCACGCCGTCCTTCCAACAGGGCATGATCCCGGCAAACGGCTTTTGACACCTTTGTTGTTATTTCGTATAATGCAGCAGCTCATATGACTATCAGGAGGAACATCATGAAACTGAGACCTTTGCACGATTGGGCTGTGATACGGCCGTCCGAGGCCGAAGAGCGGACCGCCGGCGGGCTCTACATTCCGGACACGGCCAGGGACAAACCTCACGAAGGCGTTGTGGAGGCCATCGGTCCGGGTGCCTATGAACAGGAGAAGTTCGGGAAAAAGAAGAAGGAAGGGGAGGAACGGAAGTTCATACCTACCACGGTAAAGCCCGGCGACCGCGTGCTCTACCAGTCTTATGCC
>DATDRO010000253.1:0-11760 GCA_035291685.1 Nitrospirota bacterium
AGCGCTGCTCATGATGGCCGAACCGTTCTCGCTATCATTGCCGTCACTGGGTAGCAAGACAGTGACAAAGCGTCGCAGGAATTATGTTGCAAAAAAAGAGTGCGCGTTCCTTTATTTATACGGAACGCGCACTCGCTATCAGATTATGAATATTTCACAATCAGGGCAGGAATCCATCCGTGAACGTCGTCATGAATGCAATGATGGCGTCCTCTTCTGCGTCAGTCAGGCCGAGGTTGCCCACGAAGCTGCTGTCCATGGTTTCAGGCGTCTCGGGTGCTGCCCAGCAGGTCGTGCCGAAACCAGGATCGAGATTGCCGAGTGCAGGATCGCAGAGCGGCAGCACGTCGCGCGTGTTGTAGAAGTGCACCACCTGTTTCAGCGTCTTCAAGACGCCGTTGTGCATATAGGGGGCGGTCAGCGCGATGTTCCGAAGATGCGGGTTCTTGAACTTTCCGTTCTGCCTGGGGTCGTTCAGGAAGCCGCCGAGCCCGGGGTCGGCTGGGATCGGGTTCAGTAGCGAGAAGGGATATTCTCTGTTCGTCGGCAGTCCGATATTGTGAAACTTAAAATCCGTGAACACGACCGGTCTCCCGTTATCGGTATGGCAATGAGCGCATTTCCCGCTTCCCGAGAAGAGCCTGCGGCCCTGGTCTTCCTGCGGCGTAAGCGTATACAGCCCCGCCAGATAGGCGTCGAATTTCGATGTGAACTTATTGAGTTCGCTCGTGCCTTCGAACGCGGCAATCGATGCTGCCATGCAGTCATAAGAAATATCCGTATTAGCCGGATCGAATGCATTCGGACCGCAGACCTGCTCGAAAAGGGGAGCATAAGAGGCGAGCGCGATCTTCCCGATCACCTGAGCCCTGGATGTATTGTTCATCTCAACCGGATTCAGGAACGGGCCTTTGGCTTGCTCGGTCAGATCTGCCGCCCTGCCGTCCCAGAACTGGCCGCCCTGGACACCGCCTTTGAGCGTGAATGTCGGGAAAAAGACAGCATAGGCCGCGCTCGGCGAGTTGCGGTTTCCAAACCTGCCGGGAATCACTCCCTCTGATACAGGCAGGTTCTGGTCCGGATCGGTAAATGCGAACGCGGGATCATGGCAGCTGACACATCCCTGTCCCGCAGGCTCCGACAAGTTGATATCAAAGAATACATTTTTGCCCAACTCTTGCTGCGGAGTGAGGACCTGAGCGGAAACAGCGCCCCCAAAAAAAACCAATACCAAAGCCGATGTAAAAAGCAGTATTTCTGGAACAATTCTTTTGGTGATCATGTTACATCTCCTTTCTCGATGTGAGTTTGACGATACTGCAAGCATCATCCCTTCCGGCACTGCATTTGTTAATGTGGCGGCTCCGCCTGAATTATTTCTTGCCATGAGTCATTACGGTGTTGCGCATGCCTGGTTGCTGGCTGCGCTCTCGGGGTCGGTTCCGGAGTCGAACGTCCCGTTTCCGCTGCAATCATTCCAGGCCTTGATTACATAACAGTATTGTGTTCCACGGGTGACCGCAGTGTCCCTGTATGTTGTGGTCCCGGGGCCTACACCTGTCTTAAAGTTGAGGGCTCCTGCTGCATCGACAGTATATATCCGGTATCCGCCTGTCGGCGCCGGACTGCTTGCAGTCCAGCTCAGGGTTATGGATCTCTTCACAACAGTTGCGGTCAGATTGGTCGGCGCGCCGGGTGTTACGCAGATCGGGCCGCAATCAGCGGCACAGTATGTGCTGGGGACGTTTGTCATGACGCCTTCCTGTCCCTCGCAGAGCGAATCTCCGCAGCAGGCCGGTACCCGCATCATGTCGCGGCAGTAGAAGCCGGAAACCTCGCAAACAGCAGAAACGGTATTGCAAGTCAGCGCGGCGGTTCCGCATCCGGGGGCACAATCAGCAGGGCAGTTCGCCGAGGTCTCGCCGTCGCCGAGTTCACAGAGACCGTTGCCGCAATACGCGCCGCTCACACTGCCGCAGTCGGATGGACAGCTCACGCAGTCCTCGCCGGCCTGACAGATTCCGTTATTGTTGCAGTTCAGATTGACCACCTGGAACTGCCGCATCATCTCGTGGTCTTCATGCTCGATGATATGGCAGTGGAACGGATACTTGCCGACGAAATCATCGAACCGAAGAACAACACGGACGACCTGATTGGGCATTGCACGTACGGTATCTTTCCAGGAGTTTGCCTCCAGGGGATCAGGCAAAATGACCGGGCCGGTGGGGTTGCCGCTCGCGTCGATCGCCTGGCGGTTCAGCACTTGGAAATGCACGTCATGGATATGCATCGGATGCATGACGGTACTGTTGTTCCTGAACTCCCAGATCTCGGTGCCGCCGAGCGACGGAAGCTCGGTGATATCGTCCCAGTGGGACCCGATCACGTTTCCAGAGCCGTCAAGGGACTGTACGAGCCATTCTCCGCCGGAACACGGTTCGGCGACGCGGATCAGGTTAAATGTCCGTGTTACCGCGCCGGCGGTGCTCAAAGGAGTAAACGGTCTCAATGCTGTGGGGATGGTTCCTGTAAATCCCGCGTTCCTTCCAACGATGAACTTCATTACGTTCTGGGTCCCGCCCATCGGCATCATGCCTCCGGGGAAATCCGTGACCGCGCTGTTCTTCATGATGACCTCGGTGTTGCGGGGCAGACCGGCAAAATCCACGATGATCTCGAAGCGTTCTGCAGGGGCGATCGTCACCTCATTGTTCGGTGCCAAGCGCGGCGAGTCATAGAACCCGCCCTCGGTCCCGATCACCGTAATCGGGAGCTTCGGCCGGTTGGGATCACTGATATTTACCAGGGAAATGGCGTACGTACGGGTTGATGAGCCGTTCAACACCCGGAGACGGTATTTACCCTGGTCGACATTCTGATACGGCCATACCTTTCCATTCACGAGGAGGTTCTTGCCGTGGAACATCTGGGTCTGGATATCAACTCCCGGATAGGAGAGCGAGCCGTCGGGATTGAAGTCACGGTCCTGGAGCGCCAACGGGATTTCGTACGGTCCGCCCGGGAGTTGATTGGTCGCGATCAGGTTCTTCTCGAAATCATCGCGAAGAAGATAGAACGCAGCCAGCCCCATGGTTACATTGAGACGGGTAATTCCGAGTGCATGGTCATGAAACCATAGTGTCGTCGCGGTCTGGTTGTTCGGATAGGTATACGTATCGCGTACGCCAGGGAAGAAATCGTACTCGGGGAGCCCATCGAATCGCGGCTGAACATGGCTGCCGTGCAGATGGACTACAGTGCGCGGCGCATCGCGCCAGTAGCTCGGGCCATGAGGGCAGGGATCAACAGGGAAGTAGTGAAACGTGCGGAGCTGACCGGTTGTAAGGTCCCGCAGATCATTGATGTAGTTTACGGTAACGGGCTGGCCGACGGATGCTTCTATGCTCGGCCCGGGGTAGCTGCCGCTATATCCCCATACCGTCGTGTCCGGCAGGTCGCGATGGAGCTGCTGTTTGAATTCGGTCATGGGAACGTCATAGGTTGCCGCGCTGCCCTGAGTCCCCGATATCGGTGTCATTGCAGCCGGGATCGGCAGGGGATCACGGAATGGGGCCAGGCCACAGATATTGCTGGTGCTGCAGCTCGTGTTCGAACCTTTAAACGCTCCGCCTGCCGCCGAACACTGTGAAGCGGTCAATCTCTGGCAGGAATAATTGATGTCTTCACCCGGAATGCAGCATGCCCCGGGGTCCTGATTACAGGTGTTCGGATCACAGACATCAAGACCGGCGAAAAAAGTGCCGCCCTGGGCACGGCAATCAGCCTCCAGCCTGAAGGCACATGTCTGCGGGGTGGTCGGCAGACAGCAGGCGTCATACGCAGGATCGGGCGGAGTAAACGTGATCGAGAGGTTCGGAGGAGTTGAGCTCTCCCGTGTGCCGAAACGCGAGGTCGTCTGCGAAGCGGCTGCGCCTTCGTTGCAGATGAGGAACCAGCCGTTATTGCTCAACGGGTTACTCACCCAGCCCTGAACGTCGGCGATCATCCCTGCCGTGGACGGCCACGTGTAAGGACCATTGGCCGGACCTACCAGGGCAGAACTGCTTGCGGCCTGAACGTAATCCGTACCAGGCGATGCGCCCGGGCTCGACCACGGAGTATTGAGGGCGGGATCGGTCGCGGTAAACCTGTAAAGCCAGGTCGCGTCCGGAGGAATGGCGAGCGCGCCCTGACCCGGATTGCGGTCACAGTTCGAGGCGCCTTCACCCCAGTCGAACAATAATCTGTGCAGGAAGAAACTCTCTGCATTGGAAACCCGGGTCCGGTCCACGGTCATGGTGAGACTGGCGCTCTGGATCGAAGAGCCCCCGGGAATGACGGTCGGAACGTCAAACGCAACCAGAGCGCGCCTGAGAGCGCCGCCTCCTGCTCCGCTGACGTTCGTTTTGCCGGCAATCATCCCGGTTCCTGCTCCGCAGCTGTTGTCTTCGAACTGTGTACCTTGATAAATCGTATTATCTTTGATTGGTCTAAGAATGGCCTGCTCGGCCAAGGCGGGAATGCTCCATCCGAGGAGCATGACACAAGTCATGAAAATAAGAATGAAATTAGATCTCGTATTCATAATTTTCTCCTTTTGTTTGACCACAAATGGAACAGTTCAGTCCTGCTGCTTCGACTACTGTTTCTGCGATATCACCTCCTTTCAACAAAATAGAAATGTTAAAGACTCTATCTGTTTTTATCAGGAAGTAACTTTAGGTTAGAAGAAATAGAGGAGAGAGAAAAAATCCGCCTATGCATTCAACTTTAGCACAAAAAATAAAAGAGTCAATTAAGATGGCACAAAGATGCCCACCATTGTGACTTAGTGCTTCTCTGTGTTAAATTTTGTCTTAAATAAGTAACCACAAGAGTTCTATGCAAAGTGATCAGATGAATCAAGTAAATTTACCTATCGATGCTTTGGCTCAGCCCCCATACCTCCTGTGTTCGATCCCCGCTCTTCCAAAAAACAAAAAGGGCTGACCTCATGGTCAACCCTCTTATTGTTTTTTGGTGGAGCTGAGGGGGAATCTCTCGCGCTCGCATGCTCGCTTCACGAGGGGACCGGTCCCCTCGTGTACTCCCCTAAAGCATGAGGGAAATTCTTTCCCTCAAACTCCCTTGGGTTCGATCCCCCTCATGAAAATAAAAAAGGCCGGTCATTTTTATGACCGGCCTTTGTTTATTTTGGTGGAGCTGAGGGGGAATCTCCAGCGCTCCGCTTCACGAAGGGGCCAGCCCCCTCGTGCACTCCCCCGAAGCATGGGGGAAATCCTTCCCCCATACCCCCTGTGTTCGATCCCCGTTCTTCCAAAAAACAAAAAGGGCTGACCTCACGGTCAACCCTTTTATTGTTTTTTGGTGGAGCTGAGGGGGATCGAACCCCTGACCCCAAGACTGCCAGCCTTGTGCTCTCCCAGCTGAGCTACAGCCCCACAAATGTACTTCTTTAGCAGGGAAATAATTTAACATCACGAACTGTTGTTGTCAAGGGAAAAGACAGAGAGAGATATTCTCGCAAAAGAATAGTGAAAAATACTGAAAAACCGTCTATAATTATAAACATGAGCGAAGAGGAGGTCAAAAAAGAGACCGCAGGTTCACAAACGCCCCCTGTTGTCCGCGAACTTCCTCTGGACACGAGGCTCCTGTCTGATGCCGTCATCGAACTCAACATTTCACGCAAAAACGTCGGTATCTACCCGCCCGGCCATATCCAGATCACCAAGAGCATAGACCGCGCTTATGAAATACTCCTTCGGATGTTCGAAGTCCGGCCTGAGATGACGCTCGGCGTTGCCAAGGACACCCTCCTCGTCGGCCAGGACTACCTCGACCAGAAAAATCCCGTGTACCGGGATTTCGCGCTTTCACTTAACCAGCAGGATATAGCGGCGGTAACCTTCATGCAGGGTCTGGGCAAAGATGAGCTTGTGCGGTTTCATCGCATACTCACGACGAAACCCGAGGAGATCAGGGCTGCAGGCGGAATAGGGAAGGTAATGGCCGATGCGGACATACCCCATATAAAGATTCATGCCATCGATTACAAAAGCTTCAACGTGACCGAAGAACGTGAGATCATGCGGCCGCATGCCACGCGAGGCGGTGAGAAGCCGGACGCCGGCGTATGGCAGGATTTTATTTCCCACCTTGTGTCCGGTACGCTAGCGTCGGCGGGACAGGGCGTTTCCCTGAAAGATGCAACTGACATTGATCCTTCCGAGCTCGCGCGGCTTCTGAACGAAAGGAAACTTGACGCGGGCGCCGCGATCCAGACTTATGACAGGATCATCTCGGACCACGTGCGCACGGTGGCGGAAAAGAAGCAACCTACGCAGGAACAGTCCGCTATCCTGGGCAAGCTGAACAGCCTGGTAAAAAATCTCCACCCTGAGCTCCGGCGCCAGTTCCTCTCCGCAGCGTTTCAACAGGTATCATCTCACGGTTCCGCTGCCGGGGCGGAGGAAGTGCTTGGCGATTTCTCCGATGATATGGTCATTGAAATGCTGAGCCATGCCAGTGAAGAGGGGAGGCAGATATCTCCCACGCTGGCGGGTCTTGTCCAAAAAATGTCGCGGATCGGTGGTGAGGTCCACGAGGGCCCGCGGCCGGCAAGGACCGGGACCGCGCAGGGGCAGCAGGCTCCGGTAATCTCGCCGGAGCACATGGAAAAGCTCTTTGACCGGGAAAGCTATGAACAGTACGTATCCGCGGATTATGATGCCACGCTCAAGCATCTGGCTGATCGCATCACGCCGCCGGGCGTGTCCATGGTCGAGGGGTTTTCCGCGGCCGAATACAGCGATTCGCTCAATGATGACCTTCTTGATTTCCAGATAGGCCGCGCGCTCCTCGCATTCATGGAGGAAAATATCGAGGAAGAAGACTACCGGGAGTTTTGCCGGAAACTTGCAACCGTCGTTCCCGGTCTCCTTGACAGCGGTAATTTTGCGCTTCTCCTCGATGTCCTCGAAACGCTCCGCCGCCAGAGCAGGGAAAAAACCGAGCCGGCGATACGCGTCCTTGCCGAAGAATCTTTGAAGATCTTTGCCGGGCCCGAGTTTATCACAAAGGCCGTGACGGCATTTAACAGCTGGGCGAGGACCAAGGGACGCGAGGCCGCTGGTTTTCTTTTAGCGCTCGGTCCGGAGACCGTTCCGAAACTTCTCGATATCTATTCCGAAGACGAGTCGCTTGGTGGCCGGAGGATCATGTTCGATCTCTTGTGCAACTTCGGCCAGGTCGCCGTGAGCGAGGCCCAAAAAAGGCTTCATGACCCGCGGGCATACTATATTCGGAATCTCGTTATGCTCATACGGTGGGCCGGAAGCAAGGCCGCCGTGCCCCATATAAAACCGCTCCTCCGGCACCTTGACCCGAAGGTGAGAATGGAGGCCGTCGCCGCGCTCCTCCGGTTCAAAGATCCCGAGGCCGGCCCTCTGCTTCGAGAGGCGCTCCGATCAAAAGATCCTGATATCGCTTCACAGGCCGTGTTTCTCGCAGGGCAGTACCGCGTGACCGGTGTTGCCGATGATATCATCGCCCTGTTGAAAAAGGTGGTCCTTTTTGAAACGGATTATGCGGTGAACGAGGAAATTATCAAGGCCCTCGGAGAGATCGGGGACCCGCGAGCGGTCCCGGAGCTCGAAAAACTTGCCCGCGCCTCGTGGACGCTCCATCCCCAGGGCCTCTCCCGGATGAAGATAGCGATCTTCGAATCCCTCTCACGGTATCCAAAAGAGAGTATCGCAGGGCTTCTCAAGATAGGGGAACGGATGAATGATGACAGGATTAATCGGACATGCAGGAAGCTCAGGGAAAGGAAATGAAACAGAAAACCCAAATGACAAATAAATTTCCTTGAAGATGATAAGGATAAGGAGAACGGGGGAAGATGGAAAAAGGGGGAAGGTGGTGCGATAGAGACGGGAAGTTGTCCCTGTATTAAAGCCCGGAGTCAGTTTCTCCTGTTCTCCAATTTCACCCTTTCTCCTGAATCTTTTGATTCGTTTTCCAAACTGTTTGGTTGTTGAGATCTGGTCTGTGGTGATTATTTGTAATTTTGGATTTGAGATTTTATATTTGGGAATTTGAATTTGAGGGGGATGCCACATGGCAGAATTTAATTTTCACGAAGGCCTGTCCCGGGTGATCGCACAGCTCACGGCGGCCGTCACGAACACGAGCCTCTATTCCGCGGCCCACCCGCAGGTAGCGGCCTATATAGAAAAGGCGTACGATGTGCTCGCGGACCTGCTCAGGCTCAAGCCGGATATCACGATCCTCCTCATTGGAGACGACCTTGTTGCCGACAACAGGCCGCTCACGTCCGGCGGCGCCTATATCGATAACTTTGTCCGCATCCTGAAGAAAAAGGCGATCGAGAGGATAACGTTCATTTCCGGCGTGCCGAAGACGGAGCTCCAGGATCTGATCCATGACCTTGCCTCACCCGACACTGTCGCCGCGCGCTCCAGTGCCTGTATAAAGCTCGGCAAGGTGGAGCTCCGGGTGAAAAAAGCGGGCGAACAGATCATCAGTCCTGCGGCGGAAAGCGTTGCGGCCGCTTCTCCCGGCGTGCCTCAGGCGGATATTGAGGCGCTTCTTGCGCTTACGGCCAGGGAGCTTGATGAGCTGAAAGACGTGTATCTTCGGATCAAGAAGCACAAACAGATCGATGTGCGCGGTGTCGATGATATCGTGAAGGGCTTTATTTCCGGATTCAGGAAGGAGATCAATCCGCTGGGTCTGCTCGCATCGCTCAAATCCGCGCATGAATACACGTTTACCCATGTTACGAATGTGGGGATCCTGACGATCGGCCAGGCGGAGTCCCTCGGCTTTACCGGCGAGCACCTCCACCAGGTCGGGGTTGCCTCGCTCCTTCACGATGTGGGAAAACTCTTTATCCCGGAGGAGATCCTCAGCAAGCCAACCGCTCTTACGAGCGACGAGCGCAAGATCATCGAGACGCATACGGTCAAGGGCGCCCGGTATCTCATGGGGCTCGAAGGAATACCGAAACTCGCGGTCCTGGCGGCCATGGAGCACCACCTGAAGTATGACGGGACCGGCTACCCGTCGATCAAGGGAGGATGGCGGCCGAACATCGTGAGCCAGATCATCAGCATTTCCGATGTGTTCGACGCCATGCGGAGCAGGCGTTCATACCAGGAGCCGAAACCTCTGGAAAAGATCGTGGAAGTCCTGAAGAAAGGGAGCGGGATATCGTTCAATCCACAGCTGGTGGAGCATTTTTTGAAGCTGATAAAACAAAGTTGACGGGCGCCGCGTTTCATGCAGGTGAGAGAGTTCGAATATGAAGATACTCGTTATTGATGATGACCATAACCATCGACGCCTTCTCCATGACACGCTGTCGGTGCACGGGTATGAGGTCGTGTCGGCCGAAGACGGCGAAGAGGGCTTCAGGAAAATTCGGGAAGAACGGCCGGCCCTCGTGATCACCGATGTCCTCATGTCGGGCATGGACGGGTTCCAGCTGCTGAGAGAGATCCGGCGCGACAACGGCCTCAGGGACATGCCGGTCATCTTCTATACGGGCACCTATCTTGATCAGGAAGATCAGGACCTCGCCCGCGAGATCGGCGTGTCGAGATATCTGCTGAAACCCACGCTGCCCTCCGAGATCGTCAAGGTCGTCCGCGATGTTCTTGAAGAAAAAAAACGGAACAAACCGGCCGGCCCCTCATCCGCTGCCCTGGAAGAGCCGGTATTTTTAAAGCTCTACAACGAGCGCCTCGTCAATAAATTAAAAATCAAGAACGTCGAGATCGAGCGCGCCCGGATATTTCTCGCTCACATCATGGAGGGCATCGGTGACGGCGTTGTCGTCATCGGCAGGGACCATGCCGTTGTCCAGGTCAACTCGGCGGCCGCAGTTTCTATCGGCATTCAGAAATCGGAGATCATCGGCCGGAAGTGTTATGAGCTGATCCACCGGAGATCGTCGCCGTGCCAGGCGCCGGACATCGTTTGCCCCCTCCCCGCGGTGCTTGAAACAGGCGAGACGACCACGGTGCTTCACACCCATCTGGACTCGGCGGGGAATGAGCTGTATATCGAGATCACGGCGTCGCCGGTAAAGGATTCGGACGGCCGGACGTTCGGCATGGTCGAGACGTACCGGAATATCATGGAAAAAAAGATCGATGACGAGCTCGTGAACCTTGTGCAGAAGCTGAACGAAACGCAGATGCACCTCAGACTTATGTCGATAACCGACGAGCTGACGGGTCTTAGAAACCGGAGATACATCATGGAGCGGCTCGAAGAGGAATTTCAGCGCGCGAGGCGCTCGGGCCGGCCGCTCAGCCTGATGATGCTCGACATCGACCATTTCAAGCAGGTCAACGACGTCAACGGCCACCTCTTTGGCGATATTGTTCTGAAGGTCGTGTCCATGCGGATAAAATCGCATCTCCGCAGGCACGATCTGGTCGGGAGGGTCGGGGGAGAGGAATTTCTCGTTGTCTCGCCCGATTCCGGGCTCGATGACACGATCATGGTAGCCGAGAGGGTCCGGAAAGTCGTCAATGATGAGGCGATCTGTGACGGTGTAAGAGCAGTGTCCGTGGCCCTCAGCGCAGGGGTGACCATGATGCGCGAGAACGATACGAGCGTGGACATGCTTTTCTCCCGCGCCGATACGGCGCTCTACAAGGCAAAGGCAGAAGGAAGGAACCGGGTGGTCGCATTGCCATGAATTCCGGAGTGAGCGCATGCCCCGTCCCGCCATGTCGGGACTTCGGGGTTAGCGAGCGAATGCGATTATGTTCTTACCTTGAGAAGCGAGATCCCCAGTCCCGCCAGAGCGGGACTGCAGGGATCTTCAATATCAGGTATCCGGACGATCCTTGATCATGCAGCGTGGAGCATGCCGGCTTTCCAGGTGCTCACGATCTCTTTCACGAAGTCCTCGAAGGCTCGCGGCTTGCGGCCAAGAAGTTTTTCCGTCTTTGTCAGATCATCTGCTGTTGCGACCATCCCGTTGTCCTGGAAGTACCTGTACATCACGCGGAGATCGCGGACCATCCACGCCGGCATGATGTTCTTGACCTGCTGTTCCCAGGCGTCGAGGTCGTTCCCGCCGTAGCGCACTGTTCTTCCGAGATGGCCGCTGTATGTCCTGGCGATATCTTCACCGGTCAGGGTATCCGGACCGTGGATCGCATATGTCTGTCCCTCAAATCCGGATTTTATAAGCGCATTGACCGCACAGCCGGCGATATCACGCACATCGACACGGTTCAAGCCGATCGAACCGATAGGCTGCGGATAAACGCCGTAGTTCATGATCGGCGTCTCGAGCATCAGATCGTTCTGGAAGAAATTGTTCGGCCGCAGGATCGTGTAGGCGATCCCCGATTCCTTAACGGCGCTCTCTACCGGCAACTTGCTCGCGAAATGGGGAATATGCGTTGACCCTGCGGGCATATAGACCGACAGATAGATGATCTTTTTCACGCCCGCGGTCTTCGCCGCCTCAACTGCGGCAAGGCCCTGCCCGGTCTCGTTCGGATTTACGGCATTGAGCAGAAAAACGCTCTCCGCGCCCTCAAATACCGGGGGGAGCGTGGCGGATGTGTCCAGGTCCGCGATGCGTCCTTCGACCCCAGACGGCAGACGGCCTACCTTGTCCGCAGAGCGGGTCATGCACCGCACCTTCACACCCTGGTCCAACAGTCCTCTCATGACGTTACTGCCGACCTTTCCCGTGCATCCTAT
>DATDRO010000254.1:0-9882 GCA_035291685.1 Nitrospirota bacterium
GTAATTTGTCCACGACCAAAAAGGGATTTATTTAATTAATTCAAGAAAAAAATGATCGTTGCGAGGGACGGACCGGATTATTTTAACGGGAATGAATAGTTTGGGAATGACGAAGGGATTGCGCATAGAAACTGCTGAGCTTGCGCAGCGCACAAAAAGGGGGCTGCCCCGGGATCATCGGGACAGCCCCTTGTTGAAACGGATCAGCTGTCTAACTAATCGCACATATGCGGTGCTCCATCAAGTTCAATACGCCCTACCGCGAGAAGCTGTGGCAACTGGAGCAGTTAACTCTGCCTCTATGCCTGTCGTGAACTGAGGTGAAGCCAGTAGTTGATTCATAGCTATGGCAATCGTTGCACAGATCCGACGACGGTTTCGCCGTCTTGTAGCCGAGCTTGTCCAGCTTCGAAATGACGCTCGTGTCAAAGTTCGTGACATGGCACTTGGTGCAGTTATTGGCGGTTATTTTCGGGGCAACGCCATGGGTGATCAACTGGAAGGCCTTGTTGTTGGTCCAGGTGTAGGCGCCCGACTCTCCGATGTAGCTCAAACCGGAAATCGCCGCTTGGTCGAAGCATCCCGTCATGAATTGCTTCATGACATCGAAGTTGGTCTTACCGGAGCTGCTGTCGATCGGGTTCTTGGACGTATGCACCTTGAATGGATAGAGTTTACCATCGGCCATAGTGCCAAGAGGATATGACATCGCCAGGCCGCCGTCAATAAGATCAGTCGTCAATCCGGCGGTCCCGTTCCGGTCATAGACCCAGCTTGTTTTATTCCAGAACCTAAATTCCGGAATAACATTAGAACCTCTCACCTCATGGCCTATATAGGCTCCCTGACCTTCACAGCCTGCGGGGTTCCAAACCGGGGCGGTCCAGTCACGGCTCATTTCCGTGCTGACGCCTTTCCCAAAAGAATCAATATGGCAACCTGTGCAGTCAACCTTTCCATTTGCAACATGCCTGTTGGCGGCCTGACGTTGTGTTGTGCTCGTTCCATGGCCGGTGGAGGTGCCCATTGTAGCGTGACAATCAACGCATTTCTTGACCACTGCGCCGATGTCCTCGCCTCGCATATCATTGCCGCGGCCGGGAATCTGATGGCCGGTTCCGGCATGGCAGGAGATACAGGTCAGCTTTGCGGTGCCCGAGGAACTGAGATGGACATCCACCGTTGTAGAAGGATTTACCATATTGGAAGCGATGTCCCCGCGTTTTGCGCCGTCGCTGCCGCCTGCTTTGGCATGGCATTTCGTCACGCACGTGGCGTTATTCGGCCGGGTCACGGTCCTGGCCAGAGAAAGCGCGGTCTCGCCCGGCGCAAGATCCAGACGCATTACTTTGTGGATCTTGCCGTCAGCTTCCGGTGTAGGTACAACATAGGTGTGTGTCGAGTTATCGACACAGGAAATGTAATTTGTTGCCGTGCTTGGATTCGGCATAAAAGTTGCGAAATATTTGGCCTGATGGCACTGCAGACAGTCCATGTCAGCCGCGGTCAGCTTTGTCTTTGACATGTCCACTTTGCCCGCGGCATCCAGCGGTGCAACCAGGGACACATGGCATTTCAAACAGCCGTAGTCCGCCATCTGCGGGTCCGTGCAGTAGTTGTTGGTCTGTCTCCATTTGCCCGAGTCGCCGGCGATATTGGTGACATTCGGCGTTGGACCGATCCAGGAACCATGCATCGAATTAAGCACCGCAGTTCCGGCAGTGCTATGACAGGCTATACAGGTTGCGGGGCCGTTATACACGTTAATGCCCTTGTGCGAGGTATTGAGTGCGCCGGTACAGGAAGCATCGGTCGCGCAATCGGTATCAGCGCAGTCGATCTTGCCGTCCAGGTCATTGTCGATGCCGTCTTGACATGCTTCCGGCTTGGGCGCTGCTACGTATACCGCGGTCATTGTTGTGTTGGCGCTCATGGTGACGGTCATAGTCTGCGTGGTGGCATAATCCGTTGTGCCCTTCTGCCACTTTGAAAAATTACCCATGCTTGACGTTGCCGGCGCGGTAAGGGTCACAACTGTTCTACTGGCATACAATCTTGTAAACTGGGTCGTACCATTGCCGGCCCCGTTTTTATCAAGAGGGCTGACGGTAATGGCAACGCCGCTGCTCGGATTGACGGAAGCAACGGTCAGGGTGTAATTTTTCACAGCTGCAAAGCTCATGGAAATGCCCACCGCCAGCACCAAAGCAGTAATGCATAATACTGTTAAAACTTTCTTCATGTTCTTCTCCTTATTAAAATAGATTCGGATTTCTTGCTACAGAAAACTCATAACATCCTGCCCTTTATTCCTCCTTTCTTTTGGAATTGTAAAAATCAGCACCGAGCTTCTTGTGGCTAATACGGAAGATAAAACAAAATAAATGCTCTGATGGCTGGAAAAAATCTCAGCCGCAAAGAACCATGTTCTTTTTAACACCCGGAAACGAGCCGTCAGCTTGATTGAAAATGAACGGATGCCCCCGATTCCGGGCATCCATTCGATAGACTTCAGATATAAGATTCGTTAAGCTCTCTAAAACTTATGACAGGTCACGCAGCCGTATCCTCTTCTCACGTGACTGTTATGTTGCTTCTGGGTGTCGCTCCAGGTCCTCAGTTTGTGGCAATCGTTACACAAATCGCCCTTGACCTTCACAAGACCTGTCGGCTCAGTAGTATGACAGTTCGTACATTTCATAAGACTGGTGCCGGTATTATATCCGTCCCTGGCGTGTTTCGAATGCATGGTTTCCCAGGACGCTGTCCTCTGAACATGGCAGAGCGTGCAGGACTTGATCTTCGCCGGCCAGACATGATAGCCGAGTTTGTCGAACGGAACCATTTTGGTGCCGTCCGGCGTCGTTCCGTTGTAATCGTGACACGTCGTGCAGGTCGGAGCATTGGTCTTGGGCTCGACCCCGTGCGTGATCAGCATCTCGGCATCGGCGTTGACCATGGTGTAACTGCCGGTCAGGCCCTGCTCCTTCATGCCTTCCTGAACCGATATGTCGAAATCGCCGGTCATGAACATCCACATGATCACCGGAGGAACGATCTTTCCGCTCGAATGCAAGGGAACATTGCTGCTGTGGCGCTTGATCGGAACGATCTTCGATATACCGTCAAAGATCTTGCCGTTCGCTTTGGCCATGTTGTAGACGCCCAGCGCGTTCGGCTTGATGATCTCGCCGATATTGTAAACATATGAGGTCCCGTCGAACCAGACATACTCGGGTTTTACGTTGGCGGTTTTGATCTCATGACCGACGAATCCGCCCTGGCCGTTGCAGAACGGCGGGCTCCAGACCGGGACCTTCCAGTCGCGGGACATCTCGGTTTCGCCGCCTTTGCCGAATGTGCGGATATGGCAGACCTGGCAGGAGACCTGGTTGTTCGCGTGCCGGTTCAGTCTCGAGTCAGAATGCGGCTTCGTGGTATGGCAGCCCCAGCAGACCGGATTGGGCGCTTCGGTCTGGCGCAGATCGATGCCCCGGCCGCCGATCTTGTGGCTCGTCGCTACGTGACAGGAACTGCACGTGAGATCGCTCCGTTCCTGGGACATATGGACGTCCTGGTACGCAGTTGGGGCCGAGCTGTTTATCCCCATATCTCCGCGTTTCGCCCAGTCCGAGCCGCCGGCTTTCGCATGGCACCGAAGGCAGGAGTTTCTTGTAGGCCGATGGACGTTTCGCGCAATATCGACCATCGTTATATCCGGAGGCATCAGGAAGAAATCAGGCTCGGTCACATTATCGCCGTCCGGCTCGACAACGCCGAAATAGTATGTTTTCTTTATTCCGAGAACATTGGTCACGGTTACACCGCTGTTCGGGTCCACGACGAACTTCCGGACATAGGTGTCGTTGTGACACATCAGACAGTCCACATCGTTCACGGTCGGCGCATGGGGCGCATTTCCATCGGAGCGGACATGACAGGCGAAACAGGTACCCTTGGACGACATCGCATACGAACAGAACGTATTGATGCCTTTCACTGCTTTCCCGAGCACTGCGCCGCCCCCGTTTGTAACGAAAGGAGTCGGGCCGGCCCACTTCATATGGAGCGTGTTCAGCATGTCCGTGCCTGCCGTCTTGTGGCATGCGATACAGGTCGAGGGGCCGTTATATGATGTAATGGTCTGATGTGCCGTGAACGGGCTGACCCCGCCGGAGCCGCCCCCGTCGCCGTTTGCGGCCACTCGAATATTGGCCTGCCTGGTCGCTGTATACTGGCCGTCGCTGACCGTGCACTCCAGCCTCCAGAGACCGGGTTGTTCTGTAGACGGAATGGCGTACCTGTACGTCCCCGCGAGATCGTCCTCGCCATATGGCGGGTTGGACCGGTTCAGGGTCTCCATCAAAGCACCACTGTAGACCCTGACGCCTGAAGCATTCCAGAGGCTCATGGTAGCGCTCTGGATTTTATCCTTCGGCCAGTCCCCTGTTGCGATACAGATAAGCCGCACCTTTTTCCCGATGAGCGCAGGGTCCGGGTTGGCCTTCACGATAACGGACCTGTCCCCCGCATATGCCGTTGACGACAGGGCGATTACCGCGGCAAAAATCATGACTCCTTCAAAAAATCTTCTGAATATATTTCTTTTCATCTGTTTCCTCCTCTTTGATTTTCTAACTGTTCAGAACAACTTCACATAAGCTTTAGTGCGACCGACTTATTGTTAAAACCGCTCGTAACAGTTCAAATCTGTAGTTGAGCACGTTCTGGCATCAGGCATCATGGGGAAAGGATCAACCAAATTATCCGAACAGGCATCCAGGGCAGCATCAAAAAGCGGACAGAACGCGACAAGAACAAGGAACAGCACTAAGAGATACCGATAAATTCGGCTCTGCGGAACATGACTATTATTTATGTTGACTCTCAGCATACGATACTCAGCTTTGCCGCAGTCCGAAATGGAGTCATGAAAATGAACGTCAGTTTTGTTGCGACGAATACAGGAAATTGTAGCATAAAAATTCTCTGCTCATTTTTTAAAATTATCGCCCAACTGTATGAAACAAGCAAGAAATGTGCTCAGGCATGAATTTACAAGGTAAGCATTTAAAAACGTACGGTTATGAAATGTTCAAATATTCTAATTTATAGATAGGCGCGTGAAATAACCGCGTGATGGAGTTATTTCACCCCACGCACGAGCAGAAGGAGCGGGAATTATCAAAAAAGTGGATGATGCAGAGAATAGCAGATCGTTACATGAAAGAGAAGATCGCCGGAAAATCAGATGCGCAGGAAGATCGTGATCATCTGTCAAACAGGATCAGGACGCCGGCAGCGATGGCAAGCACGTCGAGGACGGTGCCGCTGCTCCGGAAGCTGAGATGAAGCAGCGGCATAAGGCCTTTCAGGATGAGCCATATCGCGAGCAGAAGCATTCCCAGGTTTTGAGAGAGTTTCATTGCATCCTCCTTAAGCTTCGACAATAATTTGCGGACTCGATCATATTTTCATTGAAGCTCCCTGCAGTCCCGCTCTGGCGGGACAGGGAATCTCGATTCTCAAGGTAAGAACATGATCGTATTCGCTCGCTAACCCCGGAACAAGCTGCGGGGAATGCGCTCACTCCAGAATTCAGAACGCGTACCCCATGGAAACAAGTACCTGGACTATGCCATTTACATTTTCCAGTTCCGGCATGGACAAATATCGTACTTCACTGCCAAAGATCAGCCTCCTATCCTCGGTCGGCTTTTCAAACGCCCCAAAACCAATGCCCCTCATCATCGTGTGGGCTTTCCAGTTTGTAGGCGGACTTGACGTGTAAAATGTTTCATCGCCTTTCCCGGCGCAGAAAACCACATAGGTGATATAGGTATACGTTCTTTTGACGCCGATCATAATGTCCAGCGTATGCCCCGACATTCTGGTTTTCGCGATCCCGGGCATAAGAACTCTATCCCTAAATGCGGCGGAAAAGTACGTGTAGCCTGCTCCCACCACGGGATAATCAACGTCATCATACAGATATTTTAACGAGAACCCTGAAAGAAAACCGACGGCTTCCGTATCGTCATTGTTCATGCCGAGAGGGGTCGCAAGCCCCGCGTATGCACTGGTCAGCAAGAACCCCCTGTTTCCCGGAGAAGGCGGCTGGTCGTCCTGCGCATAGACGGCTTGTGTCAGTGCAAAAAGAACCAGAATCAGCAGTATGAACCTTTTCATCACATCTCCCCCGTCACGATCAGGTGAGCACAACATGACTTCCGGTACGTTCTCCGAAACTCATCCGGCCCCCTTATTTTACTTTTTCTTTTTAATCGTTAAAACACTCGTATCATCTTCATCCCGTGTTTTTACGATACGGGACCGTTTGCTCTTTATGAATTTCTCTATCATGACCTTCACGGCCGCCGAATTCTCGATTCTCACCTGAATGGTGTCTCCCGGAGGGACCGCGGACAATGCCTCCAGAAGACGCTTCCTGTCCGGAAGACAACAGCCCACCATGATATCGACCGGCTCAGTCGGCTTCATGTATGAAGATTATGGTATTTTATAGGTGAATGTCAATCAAAATAATTTGCCCCGTTTTGCTCATGCCGCTGCGGGCAAGCGATTCTTGACAGTTCAGGACATTGAGTATATAATTCTAACTATTCTGATTAAGACGTCCTGCCGTTACCGCAGCCCCGTTGCAGAAGAATTTTAAGCAGTGCCGAAGATATGCGCGGAATGCATGTTCACATCCTTCAGGAGACACCATTGATGCGAAAAAAATTGAGCCGGGCAACGCTGTTCCTTTCGCTCCTTCTCGTCCTCTCAGGACTGGCGGGACTGGCGGTTTCAGCAGATAAGCCAAAAAGTAAAAAATCCGCTCCGCCTGCGGCCGCTTCTCCAGACATGAAAAAAAGCAAGACCTCTGATCCATCCAAGGCAGCCCCCGCGCCAGCGGCAAAAAAAGTCTACCTCATCAAGATCGACGCGCCGATCACCCCGGTTGTCGCGGAATACATCATAAAGTCCATTGACAAGGCATCAGACCGGAAAGCCGAGGCGCTCATTATCCAATTGAACACTCCCGGCGGCCTTCTCGAATCAACGACCGACATTGTGATGCGAATGATAGCCTCGGAAGTCCCGATCGTCGTTTACGTCGCTCCGAGCGGGGGCCGCGCGGCCTCTGCAGGCGTCTTCATCACGATGGCGGCGAACCTCGCGGTCATGGCGCCGACCACTCACATCGGCGCGGCGTCGCCGATCCAGCTTGAGGGGAAAATGGACGAGACAATGCAAAGGAAGGCCATGAACGACACTGCGGCATGGGCCAGGGGCATTGCTGAAAAGCGCGGCAGGAACGCCGGTTGGGCGGAGGACGCCGTGCGGAAAGCCGTTTCGGCCACGGAGACCGAGGCCCTGAAACTCAAGGTGATCGACTTCATTGCGCCTGACGTGAAAGCCCTTGTCAGGGAGATCGACGGCAGGACCGTCGACGTGGTCATGGGCAAAAAGACGATCCATACCGCTGACGCGGTCGTTGAAGAGCTTCCGATGGGATTCCGTTATAAGCTCCTCGGCATCATCAGCAACCCGAATATCGCCTACATCCTCATGATCCTCGGCTTCTACGGCCTCTACTTCGAACTCTCGAATCCGGGCGCCATATTCCCCGGCGTGGCCGGCGCCATCTGCCTGATCCTCGCCTTCTACGCGCTCCAGACCCTGCCGATCAACTACGCGGGCCTCATGCTCATCATTCTCGGGATAGCGCTGTTCATTGCAGAGGCGTTCATTACGAGCCACGGCGTGCTCGGCATCGGAGGGACCATAGCCATGCTTCTCGGTTCGGTCATGCTCATTGACTCGTCGTCGCCGGCCCTGCAGATATCGTGGGCCGTGATCATCCCGGCCGTTGCGTTGTCCGCGCTTCTCTTCATTATCACCGTATCCGTCGCGGTCAAAGTGTACCGGGAAAAAGCGGACACGGGCAAGGAGGGGCTCATCGGGATGCAGGCATTGGCAAAAACCGATATTCTCGCCGACGGGCAGGTTTTCATGCGGGGAGAATACTGGAGCGCCTGGAGCGATGAGCCGATATCAAAGGGAGACAAGGTGACGATCATTTCCGTCGAGGGCCTGAAGCTCAAAGTAAAGAAAGGCGGTTAACCACGCCATACAGAGACAGACACGGAATACGTGTAAGGAGGCCACTATGGGTCAAATGCTAGCAACAAGTGTTCTGTTCACGGTAGTTATTGCGATGTTCATTTTATACAACATCGTCAAGATATTGAAGCAGTACGAGCGGGGCGTTATCTTCACCCTCGGCAAAGTAAGCGTGACCCACGGGGTCAAGGGCCCGGGCATCATCTTTCTCTGGCCGGGGATCCAGAAGATGGTGCGCGTTGGCCTGCGCACGGTCACCATGGACGTGCCGTCACAGGACATCATCACGAAGGACAACGTGACCGTCAAGGTGAACGCCGTGGTCTACTTCAGGGTCATCGACCCGCGCAAAGCGATCGTGGAAGTGGAAGATTTTTACTACGCCACATCGCTCATTTCCCAGACAACGCTCAGGAGCGTTCTTGGCCAGAACGCGCTCGATGACCTGCTCTCGAACCGTGAGGCCATCAACGCTGAGCTGCAGAAGGTGATCGATCTGCAGACCGAACCGTGGGGCGTGAAGGTCACCACCGTCGAGGTGAAGAATGTGGACCTCCCTGTGGAGATGCAGCGCGCCATCGCCATCCAGGCGCAGGCGGAACGGGAACGGCGGGCCAAGATCATCCATGCCGAAGGCGAGCTCCAGGCATCGGCGAAGCTGTCCGAAGCGGCATCGGTCATGAGCAAGAACCCGATGGCGCTTCAGCTCCGGTACCTCCAGACCCTCACCGAGATCGGCACGGAGAAGAATACGACCATCGTGTTCCCGTTGCCGATCGATCTCGTATCGACATTTCAAAAACTGCTGGAAAAGAAAAACTGAGGACGTATAAGGAGACGGATACGGGGTTCTGCCCCGTATCCGCAATTCCATGTTCACGCACTTTGAGAACATACTGCACCCGTTCTGGTTGAGCCTGATACCGATCATGGTGGCGCTCGACGCCCCGGGAACGCTGCCGCTCTACGTGGCGATGACCGAAGGGCTCAAGGACCGCGAGAGAAAAAGGATCGTTCGCCACTCCATCATCACGGCTTTTCTGATCACGATGGGCTTTGCTTTTCTCGGGAGAGCGGTCTTCAGGGCGCTCGGGATCATGGTCGAGGACTTCATGATCGCGGGCGGGATCGTACTGCTCATCATTGCGGTCATTGATATTGTCAGGGCGGGAGAAAAGAAGGTCACGATCAGTCCTACCATCGGCGTCGTACCGCTCGGGACTCCGCTCATCGCCGGTCCGGCCACACTTACCACAACCCTCGTGCTCGTCGGCAACTACGGATACGTTCCGGTCATCCTTTCGCTCGTCGTGAACATCCTTCTCGCATGGCTGATATTCGCCCAGGCGGAGAGGATCATCAGGATCATCGGCATCCACGGGTCACGCGCCTTTGCAAAGGTCGCGGCCCTGCTCCTGGCGGCCATTGCCGTCAAAATGATCAGGAGCGGCGTATTCAAATTGTTAGGGGCATAGCGGGCAGCGCTGATGAGCTCAGGATTTTTTCGTCGAACGACACGCTCTTTGTTGTTTTGCTATTTTGAGAGCGACAGGCAATCCTTGCGCCAGAGGCAGCCACTCTGATCGCACTTTCCCGCCGTTGCGGTGCCATAGCAGGGGAAATTACCTTCCGCCTTCTGGATATCCCGGATGATGAGTGCCTGGTCTTTCTGGTTGCCCACCCTAATGCCCTTCGCCTTGGCCATCGCCTGGACTTCCTGAAGTTTCATTATGACCTCCTCCTTGATTCGCC
>DATDRO010000255.1:0-4502 GCA_035291685.1 Nitrospirota bacterium
CATCATCGTATCGCAGATAGAGCATTTTTCCGTTCTTCATGCCGCGAAGACGCTCGAAAAATCCGGTTTCACCGTTACGTATCTGCCGGTGGACAAGCAGGGGCTTGTTGATCCTGCTGACGCGGCCAGGGCCATCAACAAGGACACGGTCCTTGTCTCCATCATGCACGCGAACAATGAGATCGGCACGATAGAGCCGATCAAGGAGATCAGCGCCATTACCCGCGAAAAGGGTGTGCTGTTCCATACCGACGCGGTCGCCACCACGGGATGGATCCCGGTGGACGTGAAGGCCCTCGGTGTGGACGCGCTCTCGCTCTCGGGCCACCAGTTCTACGGGCCAAAGGGAGCGGCGGCGCTCTATGTTCGCAAAAACGTGAGGATCAAGCCCCAGATCGAAGGCGGCATCCAGGAAGACGGCAGACGCGCCGGAACGGAGAATGTTCCCGCTCTCGTGGGCCTGGGCAAGGCCTCGGAGATCGCTGCCGCGGAGATCCCCCGCCGGATGAGCCACATCGCCGCGCTCAGGGACCGGTTGCAGAAAGGTCTCGTCGAGCGGATCGATCACCTGGTGATAAACGGCCATCCTTCGAGCAGGCTCCCGAACCATTTAAACGTTTCGCTGTGGTACGTGGAAGGAGAGTCCATGCTCCTGTTTTTGAACATGGAGGGGATCTCTGTTTCGAGCGGATCGGCCTGCACCTCGCGCTCGCTCAAGGCCTCGCACGTCCTGACGTGCATCGGCACGGACGCCGCCGTGGCGAACGGCACGCTGCTCATGACGCTCGGCATGGGAAATACGGCGGAGGACATCGACTACGTGATAGAGAAGCTGCCTCCCATCGTACAGCGGCTGCGGGAGATGTCGCCTCTCTATGAAGATATGATCAAAAAAGAAAAGGCCGGATGAGGAGGAACGTATGGAACAGTACAGTTCAAAGGTGATGGAGCATTTTGCGCATCCGCATAACGTCGGGGAGATCCCGGACGCGGACGGCGTAGGCACGGTAGGCAATCCCGTGTGCGGAGACGTGATGCGTCTCTACATCAAAGTGGACAAGGATGTCATTACGGACGCCAAGTTCAAGACCTTCGGCTGCGGAGCGGCGATCGCCACGAGCAGCATGGTGACCGATCTCGTGAAGGGGAAGACGGTCGGCGAGGCCCTGAAGATATCGAACGCCGCCGTGGCGGAAGCCCTCGGCGGCCTGCCGAAGGTGAAGATGCACTGCTCGGTGCTCGCCGAGGAGGCGCTCAGGTCCGCGCTCGACGATTACTACAAGAAAAAGGGCGTCCCTTCGCCAGTGAAGATACCGGCAAGCTCGGGGCACGAACACGAGATGGAATAAGATATCTCGTATGAAACCACGGATAAACAAAGAAAGATCTTCTTGGCAACGAATGAACGCGAATAAGAGGCAAAAAAGTTTTTTGCCACGGATAAACACGGATTTACGCGGATTCTAAAATCATTTTAATCCGCTTTTATCTGCGTCCAATTAAGTTTTATCTTTTATCCGTGTCCATCTGTGTCCATCCGTGGCAAGAAAGGTTTTTCTCATGGACGTCAAAGATATAAAACCCGATGAGGTGCTTGACTGCGTGGGTCTTGCGTGCCCGATGCCGATCTATAAAACGGCGATCAGGATCAAGGAGTTGGCCCCGGGGCAGGTGCTCGAGGTCAATTCGGATGACGACGGCATCGAAAAGGACATGCCGGCGTGGTGCAAGGCCACCGGCAATGAATACCTCGGCCTTGTCAAGGAGAATGAAGAGTACCGCGTATTTGTCCGAAAGAAGTAATATCCGCTATATGCCACGGATGCCCTAACGGAGCGCGTTCTTGCCTGAATTTCTCAGGAACCGACAGGTTTTATTTGTCGGTTTTTTGTTTTTTTATTTCTTCAGGAGAGGCGGTTGTGATATAATCGTGCTGTGAAATCGCCTGTACTGATCATATCAAAGGACGACGCCGATTGCCATGCGATCACCCAGGCCGCGCTCTCGCAGGGGTGCAGACCCGTGATCGCCTGTTCCGTATCAGAGGCGTCGGCCTGTCTGGAAAAAGAACGGCCCCTGGTCTCATTTTGCGACGCGTCGCTCGCGGACGGAGGCGGAATGTTCCGCTCTCTCGGCACGGCCTTTCACCGGACCGAGGCATGTGTTACGCTGATCGTCCGGCCCGATATAAAACCCGGACTTCTCAAGGCGCTCAGGCCGTGGGTCCATGATTACCTTACGACCCCGGTATTGCGGGAAGCGGCAGCGGCACGGATCAAGAACGCCCTCCGTGTACAGGAACTGGGACTCGCCTCGGGCAGGGCTATCGGCGGCATGCAGGAATGGCTGGCCGGAATGGATTCCGCCATCCGCCATTTCGAGCCGCTTTCATTCGACCGGGCGAAGGCGCAGAATGATCTGGCCCGAAGTATCGTCAGCCGGAACGCCGGCGATCCGGACAAACCGGCATATCTCCTGATCGTTGCCCCTGATGGGCATAATAATCTGAACGGTGTCATCTACGGCCCGACCGTGTCAGGAGTGGAAACACCCGGCATCTCCCTGACGATCCCCGAAGCCGCGGTCTTTCTGCGCGTGAAAGCCGAGAACGGTCCGTCCGCCCGCAATTATTTCGACAAGGGAGTTCACCTCGCGGACTTCCAGTCACTTTTCCCGCCGGAACTTCTTGCGCTGACCGGGATGATCCATAATATCGCCGGGTATGTACACGCAGGGACGTACGTGATGGCTTTTAATTACAACAGACCGGTCGTTCCCGAGGATGCTCTCATTCTCAAAGGGCTCACGCTCCCCGCCGGTTTTCTCGGCACGGTAGCGGAAGAAGTGCGGGACGTATCGGAATCGTTCCTTGTCATGGCACGGGCGCTTGCGCTGGCCACGGACGCGCACGGCGATAACGGCGCCCATGTCCGCCGTATGAACGAATATTCCCGGACCCTCGCGGAGCACATGTCCCTTCCCGATCGTTTTGTCAGCGCGATCTCCTATTCGGCTCAACTCCACGACGTAGGCAAGATCTATATCCATCCGGACCTGCTCGATAAACCGCTCCGGCTTACGACCCACGAGTTCGAACTGGTAAAGAAACACCCCGTCCTCGGCGCGAAGATCCTCGGTGATTCGCCTCTGCTTTGCCTTGCAAAAAATATAGCCCTTACCCACCATGAGTGCTGGGATGGAAGCGGTTATCCGACGGGACTGTCCGGAGCCGCGATCCCCCTCGAAGGAGCGATCGTGAAGATCGCGGACGTGTACGACGCGCTTCGCACCATGCACTCGTATAAGTCATCCTCCTCTCATGATGACGCATGCAGGGTGATCATGAGCGGCGGGGGAGACGGTCTCCACGAGATCCGGCCCCGCCACTTTAACCCCGAGGCCCTCCGGGCATTTCACGACGTTGCCGGGAAGTTCGAGGACATTTACCAGCGCACGGCATAGCAAACTCCGTTCGAGAAAACCCCGCCCGCGAGAGCATCATGGTACCGCTATCGCCTGCAATCTTCTTCCCCGTATGGGCCTCGTGTGCACTCCGCGCTCGAACGGGCCGCAAACCTTCCCCTCGTAATCCTTCAGTTACCGGGGCAGCAACCCTTTCACTCTGCCGCGCAAGCGTGTAAAGTGGGCAATGGTTGCACAAGGATATATGTCCTGTCCCCGCAGCACTTTCGCTTCGCACGTGCCTGCTTTGGGATAAGAGGGTTTTACCATGATTTGCGGGGCACTTAGAAGCGCGTCTATCGCTCAAGGGCCGCTGCCCCCTGTTTAATTTACCTCCGTAACTGAAGGATTACCCCTCATCATCCTTTCTGTTTGACAACGCCGGGAGGATAGTTTATTATCACAAAACGGATCGAGAGGAAAATCATGCAGACGATAGCAACCTTGAAAGAAGGCGACTGGGTGGAAGAGATCTATCTTGCCGCGACGAAGCAGATATCGACGGCGAAGAACGGCGTGACCTATCTCACCATCAAGCTCGCGGACCGGACCGGTGAGATCGACGGCAAACTGTGGGACAATGCCGAAGACGTTGCCGGAAAATTCGGGCGCGAGGACTTTGTCCGCATCAAGGGCATGGTGGCCAGCTATCAGGGAACGCTGCAGATCAAAATGAAGACACTGGAAAAAGTGGACGACTCGAAAGTGGACATCGCGAACTTCATCCAGTCCTCGCCCCGGGATATCGACGAGATGGTCAGCGAGTTACAGGCCGTTGCCGCCGGGATCAGCGATGTTCACTTGAAACAGCTCATGCACGCTTTTCTGAACGACAAGCCGTTCATAGAGGCCTTCAAGCGTACGCCGGCGGCAAAGACCCTCCACCACAACTATATCGGCGGCCTGCTCGAGCACGTGCTGGAGCTGATCTCCCTGTGCAGGGAAGTGGCCCGGCATTTTCCCGCGATAGACATGGACCTGCTTGTCACCGGCGCGTTTCTGCACGACATCGGGAAAGTGCGCGAGCTGAGCGTCAGAAA
>DATDRO010000256.1:0-5383 GCA_035291685.1 Nitrospirota bacterium
TTCTTTCATTCCGACCGCAGCCAAACCGTCCTTGAATGGTTGATAAAACTGGAAGATCACGGCGAACGGGTGCCGTGGGTGGAAGGGAAACTGGTCCGCCTCGACGACAGGGGGGTTGATGTGGAAGTTGCCGGGATCCCCTTCATTTACCAGGAGAAGCCGGCGGCACAGTTCATTATTCGCGACATCACCGAGCGGAAAATAGCGGAGCAGCGCCTCGAACACATGGCGCTCTACGACACCTTGACGGAACTTCCCAACCGCACGCTGTTCTTTGATCGCATGGATCAGCTCCTGGCCCTGGCAAGGCGGAATAGGTACATCCTCGCGATCCTGTTCATGGACCTCGACCGGTTCAAATTCATCAACGACACCATGGGGCACGATGCGGGTGATCTGCTCCTGAAGGAAGTTGCGAAGAGACTGACGACCAGCACCCGCAAATCGGACACCGTGGCGCGCATGGGCGGAGACGAGTTTATCAGCATTTGTGCGAAGATCGCCGCACCCGGGGATGCGGGAATCATCGCCCGAAAGATCATTGCAACACTGTCAGGGCCGTTCGATTTGCAGGGCCGTGAGTGCGCGATCAGCGTGAGCATCGGCATCAGCATCTATCCCCGGGACGGAGACGACGGAGAGACCCTGCTCAAGAACGCGGACACGGCCATGTACCGCGTCAAGGAGCGGGGGAAAGGCGGGTTTGAGTTTTATTCTGATATGGCTACACTATGATCTATGAAACACCTGGCTCCGCCCCTCATCCGTTGTCAGCGAATCCGAGGGTTCTGAAAGCCTTTTGTAAAAGATTTATCCGAGCGGTCTTGAAGTTTACAGATACCTGAGCAGGTTACGGCAGATTACGGACGAGATAGCTTACCATTAGAAAAACTTGGGCTGGAAAAGTATGTGGTTCTGGAGGCTCAATGAAAGTGGTCCCGAAAGGATTGTATGGAAAACTTGTTCTCTATGTCACGCTGATCATGATTGCGGTTATCTCTGCATTCGGATTTATTACCTATAAGCAGCAGATCTCGCGCATAGAGAGCAACGCGCATGAAAGTGTTATGTTAATGGCAAAGAATATATCATTTACTTGCGCAAACGATGTAATCGTCAATGACTACGCAAGTATCGATGCATATCTCAAGAGGTTTGCAGAGCTCCAAAATGTTCTAGAAATACAGGTCTTTAATAAGGAGGGCGGCATCCTTTCCGATGTCGTCCATGGAGACGGCTTACCACCTCGGAACCGCTACGGGTCAAAACCATTGAGCATCCCTGTTTCACCGGAGCCGTCAATTCAAACCGATGCAGAGAAGATTGTCGCCCTATATCCGATCACTGCGGGCAAAGCAATACTTGGATGGGCCAGGCTCCAGTATGGGTTAAGTGAAATTCCATATATACAGAGAGCAATTTTAAGAAGCACTGTCTTAGCAAGTATCCTCGGAACCTTCGTGAGTTTCCTCGCCCTCCTCACTGTTCTCAAGCCTCCTACACGTTTAATAACGAAGATCGCAGATTTTGCAAAAAAGCTGGATGAGGTAAAGGGCGAAACAATACCCGTTCAGCACGACTTTACAGAAATTGAACAGCTCTGCGATGCGCTTAACTATGCATCCCAAAAGCTTTATGCCACGGAAAGGGCGCTCATGCAGCATAGAGAGCATTTGGAAGATTTGGTGACCTTACGCGCTGCTGAGCTGGCGAATACCAATGAAGAGTTACAGAGAGAACTTGCGGAACGTAAAAAGGCCGAGGAGCGATTGAGCAGGCACACGAGAGAGCTCAGAGAAAACAATGAGGAATTAAAGACCTTCGCTTACATCGCATCCCATGACCTGCGCACCCCGCTGGTGAACATGAAAGGCTTCGCCGGTGAACTCCGCTATGCCCTCCAGGAGATCAATTCAGTAATGAATGATGTTCTCCCCTCCCTGGGTGAAAACAATCGTACGAAACTGTTGACGGCATTTCTGAAGGATGTTCCGGAGGCCCTGGGGTTTATTGATTCATCGGCCAACAGGATGGAGGAGCTCATCAATGCCATCTCAAAGCTGTCGCGCCTGGGACGGCAGGAACTTAAGCCGGAACTCATCCAGGTACAATCGGTCGTGCAGTCTGCGCTTAAGGATCTGCAGCTCGTGATCGAGAAGAAAGGGATAAAGGTGAACGTGGGTCCGTTGCCGGAAATAGTCGTTGACAGGAATTCGCTACAGATGATCTTCGGCAACATCCTGGACAACGCGGTAAAGTACCTCAGACCCGGAGTTCCCGGAGAGATCGAGTTAACCGCCGAAGCGGATTCCGGAGGGACCGTCTTTTCCATCCGCGATAACGGCCGCGGCATCCCGAATGAAGAGATCCCCAGGGCATTTGAAATGTTCAGGCGGGTAGGAGAACAGGACAAGCCCGGAGAAGGGGTGGGCCTGGCATGCGTAAAGACCCTGGTGCGACGTCATGGCGGGCACATCTGGTGTGAATCCATTCCGGGAACGGGAACGACATTTCATTTTACCATCCCGGAGAAAGCTTGGCTCCCGGACCAGGCCACTGGTTAACGATTCGCGTTCTCCGCCGGCGTATTACAGCCGGCAAGACCATCTGATGTGAAGACATGCACAAACGTTCGCAACAGCACGAACGTATTCATTAAGGAGGCAATCATGACCAAGCAGCAGCCAGTAACGATTCTTCTTGTTGAAGATGATCCCGGACACGCCCGTCTGATCGAGAAGAACCTGCGCCGGGGAGGCGTTTCCAATAAGATCGTTACGCTCGATAACGGCCAGAAGGCCGTCGACTTCCTGTTCAAAAAGGGGGACTATGCGGAGGCCGATCATGCTTCGCCGCTGCTGATCCTCCTCGACCTGAACATGCCGGTGCTCGACGGATATCAGGTCCTCATGATGATAAAGGCAAGCGACGATACCAGGCATATTCCCGTCGTCGTCCTGACGACCACGGATAATCCTCAGGAGATCGCGAGATGTTATGGGGCGGGCTGCAATGTCTATGTGACCAAGCCGGTGGATTATGACCAATTTTCAGAAGCGATACGCAAGCTCGGCCTGTTCCTGTCGATCGTGACAATTCCGAAAGACAAGGATTGACCCCCTCAGAGCCGAATCAGGTCCTCATGCTCTTCCTCGTGGGGGTTGATGTGGATCATCACGTCACCCACGTTCGGAAAGCGTTCGAAGATGCGCCTCTTTACCTCCGTGGCGATGGCATGGGACTTTCTGACCGTCATCTCCGCATTCATGTCGAGCTTGAGATCGACGATCACGTACTGCCCCGAGCGTCGGGCCTTCATCTCATGAACATGCTCCACGCCCTCCACTTCTGCTGCAAGTCTGGTGACAGCATCGACAAACTGCCCGGACGGGCGGCCGTCCATCAGATCGTGCGCAGCGGACGAGAACGTCTCGTAGCCGATGTGAAAGATGAAGAGTGAAGTGATCCCCGCGGCCAGAGGGTCCATGAAGGTAAGCCCGAAGAAAGCGCCGGTGACGCCGATAAGTGTGCTGATGGAGGTAATGGCGTCTTTTCGGTGGTCCTTGGCGGAGGCGAGGAGCGCCGGGCTTTCCAGCTTCGTGCCGACCCGGTGGGAATAGCGGAACAGGGCCTCCTTGACCAGGATGGTGACAAAGGCGGCCGCCACGGCAATGGCACGAGGCGCATCGAACGCGTGATCGATGATGATATGCGCCGACCGTACGAGAATCCACGCGCCGGTGGCAAAAATAACAAGGGACACGATGATCGCAGCGATACTCTCCGCCCTGCCGTGACCGTAGGGGTGCGTCTCATCGAACGGCTTCCTGCCGATGCGGAGAGCGATCATCGTCGAAAGGATGGCCACGAAATCCGCGGCGCTCTCCATGCCGTCCGCGAAGACCGCTTCGGATCTTCCAAAATGCCCGGCCAGGAGTTTCATCGTCATCAATCCCGCGTTCACCCAGAAACCGATCTGGATGACCTGCGTCGCGCTGTCGAACCGTTCGTGCCGTTCCACATTTCCTCCCGACTGTTGAAATCTGCCCTTCGATGTCATCCCTTCGCGCAGCTCAGGCAGGCTCTGAATTCTTCGCTGTTTGTCACGAAGGGTCTTGCCCTGCCGCTTAGAGGTATTTGAAAGACGGTATCCCCCTGCCCCCTGTTTATTTCTCTCCGGAAAGAGCCATCCTTACTTTATTTGTCAGGCGAGCGGGTATCCACCCTCGTCTGGAGGTAGAGCGAAACACTGCCGAGCACGAGGAACAACACAACCCAGTCCCAGTTGAACTGCAAATACACCGGGACGGAAATAATGAGAAGCGCAAGCGCTGTGACCGAGGTGAATGGTTGAAAGCGGAACAGGGCGCCCGCGAGCGTCGCGATGAGGAGGATCGTCTGTATCTTCGTAAGGTCCACGCTCCAATCCGAAACATGGGGAATGCTCTGCCACTGCACGGTAAAGTCGGGGACCATCCGGTTATACCATGGGCCTTCGCCTGCCGGAGGAACTTTGCTGATCGCAGGCGTCTTGAGCCAGTCAAAGGGATGCTGGGTCCCGCCGCCGATCAGCAGCTTGAAGAATAAACAAAGTACAACAAAATTGACCAGTATCTGGGGCCAGCGCCAACGGCCTTTTGCCGGAAGCAAAAAGCCCCGATGATAGAAGAGGGCGAGCAGCAGCGCGGCAAAGAGAAAATGATAATAGTGCTGCGGCAGACCCAGGCCGAAGAATCCGAACACAATGGCGACAAGTCCCGGCAGGAACGCTGCGGCGGGATGAAGTGACGGGCCCCCTTGAACGGTCCAGGCGCCAAGCAGGGCAAGACGCTCTTCCAGCTTCTGGATCCGCTCCTCAAGATCACTCTGACCGGGGTTGCTATCCATGCCTGTCCGCCTTCATTCTTGAAAATCTCCTCCAACGTCTTTTCATGGATCGCCCTCTTGTCACGGCAATCTCTCGATCGAGAGCGCCTCCACCGGGGTTCCCCACATATAAATAGTGGCCACGCCGGTAAGGATCTTTACCTGAAATCTGACGCGCAGTCCGTCAACCTTGAACTCCCGGGCGAGCTCCTTCGGCAGATACTTTTGACCGTCGTCTGCTGTGATCCCGTAAAACCCGCCTTCAAGATTTATGTAGTTGATGGTACCCTTGCCTGACAGGATGTCCGCCCCCTTCTCTTTATCCCCGGCCCGTGCTGCCGGCGTGCCCACTGCGGCCAGAAAAACAAGAATGACAATGATCTGAATGGATAACGTGCGCATACTCATGCCACCTTCCCTCCTTGCTGTGAAACATGCAAAAGCTAAGAAGGCAGAACCTGAGCGAAGGTGGCTGCCTTCACTCTTCACAAGATTCCGTGAAGAATAATATTATCGT
>DATDRO010000257.1:0-2270 GCA_035291685.1 Nitrospirota bacterium
GGTCGGCCCATTCTATCACCGTCACGCCATCCGACTCGATGTATTCCTCGAACCCGATACCCTCGAGTTCCGAGGGGGTCTTGAGCCGGTAGAGATCGATATGGTAAAAAGGGACCCTGCCTTCATATTCATTCACCAGGGTGAAGGTAGGGCTCGTGATATACTGTTCCTTCACCTCAAGCCCCATGGCAATCCCGTAAGCCAGGCTCGTTTTACCCGCGCCAAGGTCCCCGTATAGGCAAACCACGTCTCCGCGGCCCAGCCGCGCACCCAGCAGTTCTCCTAAATGCTCTGTCTGCTCCGGGCTCGTGGTAATGACGCTGAACATCATTCAGCCTGTAGCGCCACGGCCTTGACGACGTCTCGTTTGCCGACAACGCCCACAACCTTTCCGTCCCTGACAACGGGAAGCAGATGCACCTGTTTCTCGGACATGATCGTCGCGATGTCCACGACCGTCGTATCTTCCGTAATGGTAAGCACCTTCCGCGAGCAGATATCGGCGACCTTCGTCGCGGCCATGCGTTTGAGCTCCTGTTCAAACTTCCGGGAGCTTTCCAGATAGATCGCCGCGTCGAGAAAGCTGATCACCGTCGGGATGTGGAGCCGCTTGTTCTGACTGATGAGATCGTTCTCGGTGACGACGCCGAAAAGGCCGCCCCCCTCATCGATCACCGGCGCGCCGCTGAGCCCGTGCTTCACAAAAAGCGCCGAGAGCTCTTTAATTGAAGTGTCCGGTTTCACGGTTATAACTTTTTTCGTCATGATGTCTTTTGCTGTTAGCATTGTTGTTTCTCCTTAATGAGAATAACCACGAACAGACACGAATTTCACAAAAGAACTAAAAAACATTCAGGAGAAATGGAGAATATGGGGAAATGGGGATATCATTGTTGCTCTAATAATTTAACCCTTCCCCGCTTCTCCCTTTCTCCTTGACATCTTCTTTGCTTTTCGATTCGTGTCCGTTCGCGTTACTTCGCGGCTAATCTGTCCCTATCGTTTTCTGTATCGCCTCGGGTATCTTCTCTATCAGGTCCCCGGCGATCATTCCCATCTCTCCCTTTTCTTTTGCCGCGAGATCTCCCGCGAGGCCGTGCAGATAGACGCCCAGGCATGCCGCCTGGACCGCGGGATAATCCTGCGCCAGAAGGCTGCCGATCATGCCGGTGAGCACGTCGCCTGTCCCGCCTGTGGCCATACCGGGGTTGCCGGTCGAATTGATGAAGACCTCGCCACCTGGACCGGCTACCGCCGTACCCGCGCCCTTGAGCACGAGCGTTACGTTATATTTCACCGCAAAATCAGAGGCGGTCCTTATCCTGTCTTTCTGCACATCAACCGATGTCAGGCCCAGAAGCCTTCCCATCTCGCCGGGATGCGGCGTCAGTATGACGGGCGCCTTGACCTTCTTCAGGATGCTCAGAGAACCGGCGATGGCGTTCAACCCGTCCGCGTCAATGACCATGGGGATCGCGAGCCTCTGGATGAGATTCCGCACGACCTGTACGGTTTCATAGTGGGTCGACAATCCCGGCCCGATGGCGCATGCCGACATCTTTTCAGCCGCCTTGAGCAGTTCTCCTTCCGCTCCGACGCCGAGCGTACCGTCTATGCTCTCGGCCGAAGGAATGCACATGGCTTCGAATATCTGCTGCTGAACAATGGGGACGATGCTGTTCGGCACAGCAACGCTCACGAGTCCCGCGCCCGTCCTGAGAGCGCCCCGTGCCGCCATCACTGCCGCGCCTGCCTTGCCGAGAGACCCGGCAAGGACCATGAGATGGCCGTAGTCGCCCTTGTGCGTATCGGGATATCGGTGCCTGAGAATTCCCCACGCGTAACCCCGGTCGAGCAGGTGCACGGTTATCTTTTCCTTTTCCACAACCTCTGACGGGATTCCGATGTCCACAACCCTGATCGTACCGGCAAAGTGCGCGCCCGGATAGAGCACGAGCCCGCGCTTCAGAAGCGCCATGGTCACGGTAAGGTCAGCCAGAACCGCCGTTCCCATCACAGCGCCTGTGTCCGCGTTTATGCCCGTGGGTATGTCTATTGCGACGACCGGTCCTGCCGATGCATTGATCATCTCAACGGCCTGCGCATAGATACCCTTGAGAGGAGATGAAAGACCTACGCCGAGCATGGCATCGACAAGAATGTCTGACCACGAAATGACGTCCTGCAGCGTCCGTGTTGATGCGTTCGGCAGTATCTCCACGTCCGTCTTTCGGAGAATGGAGAGATTGACCTTCGCCTCGCCTGATACT
>DATDRO010000258.1:0-3858 GCA_035291685.1 Nitrospirota bacterium
GAATTGATCGATAAACACATCGTCATCGTCGCGAATTTGAAACCGGCGAAGCTCATGGGTGTGGAGTCCCAGGGCATGCTGCTTGCCGCGGGCAACGCGGAAGGGCTCTCGGTGATCACCCTCGACCGGGAAACAAAACCGGGGAGCAAGGTGAAGTAGAGCTTGTAGCTGATAGCTCATAGCTCGTAGGTTTTGCTATCAGCTATGAGCTACGAGCCATGATCTCGGCCCGGGAAAGTTCACAACGATATATTTTCTGTGTCATAATCCTTATGCTGAACAACGCGAGTTAAAATTATGCTCATCGATACCCATGCGCACCTCGAAATGCGCGAGTTCAGCGACGACCGCGACGACGTGATACAGCGGGCGCGCGAGGCGGGCGTTGAATATATCGTCACCATCGGAACGACGGTGGAATCGAGCCGCGACGCGGTCATGCTCGCGGACAAGTATGATTTCATCTATGCCGCCGTCGGCATCCACCCCCATGAAGTGAAGGACATCCTCCATCCGGCGTACGAGATCCTGCGCCATTTCGCGCAGCACAAAAAAGTCGTCGCGTACGGAGAGGTCGGGCTCGACTACCATTACGAACATTCACCGCGAACGGACCAGAAGAGAAAGTTCCGCGATATGCTGCGCGAGGCGCGCGAACTGGGCCTGCCGGTCATCATCCATGACCGAGACGCCCATGAGGACACCCTTCAGATCCTCTCCGAAGAATGGTCCCCGGACCTCGGCGGGGTCATGCACTGCTTTTCCGGAGACACGGAGATGGCCAACAAGGTGATCGAGATGGGGCTCTCCATCTCCGTCGCCGGACCAATCACGTTCCCCAAGGCGGAGTCTTTGCGCGAGGTCGTAAGGCAGATACCGATCGAGCACCTGCTCATCGAAACGGATTCGCCGTATCTTGCTCCTCAAGCGGTGCGCGGCAAGCGGAACGAGCCCGCGTATGTCCGCCATACGGCCGCGGCGATCGCGGCGATCAAGGGCCTCTCCTTCGATGACGTGGCCAGGATCACGAGCTTCAACGCCATGCAGCTCTTCGGCATCGGCAGCATCTCCGGGCGGGGCAGGATAACCTACCCCATTCGGAACTCGCTCTACCTCAACATCACGAACCGCTGCACCGCGGCCTGCACGTTCTGCGTGCGCTATCATACGGATTTCGTCAAAGGGCATAATCTACGGCTTAAAGACGAACCGACGGCCGAAGAGATGATCAAAGAGATCGGCGACCCCAAACGGTATGCCGAGATCGTCTTCTGCGGCTACGGCGAGCCGCTTCTGCGGCTGGACGTGGTGAAGGCCGTGGCAGCGGACGTGAAAAGGCGCGGTGGAATGGTGCGCGTTGATACGAATGGCCACGCGAACCTGATCCACAAGAGAAATGTTCTGCCCGAGCTTGCCGGACTCGTCGACGCGATGAGCGTGAGCCTGAACGCCCAGAATGCCGCGCTCTATGACAAGATCAGCCAGCCGAAGTTCGGCGGGATCACGTACGAAGCTGTCAAGGATTTTATCCGTGAGGCAAAGAAGCATGTTCCCGATGTGACGGTCACCGTGGTATCGCTTCCCGAGGTGGACATCGAGGCATGCCGGAAGATCGCGGATGGCCTGGGCGTTAAGTTCCGCGTACGCGAGTATAACGTTGTGGGGTGATGTCGTCATCTCGCGACGGATCATGGTGTCAACGGTCAGTCCCCGGCGGTAAATGGCGGCGCGGAAAAAAGAGAAGGACCATTGTTTTTTTGGGCGGCTCATCGCTCAGCCGCCTTTGCATGCCCGGCAGAGTATTTGTTTTTCAATAAAATTATCTTGCATCCTGAAGAAGCATTGTTGTATTCGACACTGGGAGGAGGCAGGCTCAACGACGGCTTTCGCGTCAGAGCCACCCGGCGCAGGGGTAAGTCAAAAACAATTCGCTTTGGAATTATTATATATTTACAGAAAATATTGATTGCCTGTGCGTTTTTATGATATGCTTAACCCATGGGTTTATTTGAGAAAGAACCGCTTTCCGCTGAGATAAAGCAATTTGTTCAGCCGGTCAATATCCTTTTGGTGGACGACAATCCCAACCACCGCCTTCTTGTCATCAGAAATCTTCGACGCGGATTGCGAACGGTCAACATCGTGGAAGCCGGGAGCGGCGGCGATTGCATTGCCAGGATCGGACAGGCGAAATTTGACCTGGTGCTCCTTGACTACTGTCTCCCGGACATGAACGGCTTCGAGGTCCTCGACGTCCTCAGAAAAACTCACGACAGCATGCCGATCATTATGATCACCGGGCGGGAGGACGATCAGATCGTGGAGGAGGCGAAGCGCCGGGGCGCTTCCGATTATATCGTTAAAAGCAAGGAGTTTCTGGACAACATCGTTGCCGTCGTCGAGAAGGCGCTCGCGCAGAAGACTGATTGATCATCCGGCGCTCTGATGGAGACGATCGCCGCCTTTTTTGCATGGGGGCGCCAACCTCTTCTATTAAATTGACTTTCCCCCCCTTTTTCGGTTAAAATTGCGTATCTTAATTATTCGTAACTACTCAGGTGCTCAGGTCAGCCACGAGCGATAGGCGCTGTAAGCGTGCAGGGTAAAGATGCTTTTAGCGACGCAGGCGTTGCGGGCAAAAGTACCGACTCCGCCGAATTTCAAGGACTTATAGCACGCTAAGCGACAGAGCGCGTGGTTGACCTGAGCAGTTATAATTATTCAAATTCTCTTTTCGGAGGACCCGTCGTGGGAAAGGTGTCTCGCGCGCTCATCAGCGTATCAAACAAGGACGGCATTCTCGATTTCGCCCGGGAGCTTGAGAAGCTCGGCGTGGAGCTTCTTTCGACCGGAGGGACGGCCAAGCTCCTTCGTGACGGCGGGGTCAAGGTGAAGGACGTGTCCGAGTTCACGGGATTTCCCGAGATGCTCGACGGCAGGGTGAAGACCCTGCATCCCAAGATCCACGGCGGGCTTCTCGGCAGGCGGAACGATCCTGATCATGTAAAACAGATGAAACAGCACGGTATCGAGCCGATCGATCTCGTCGTCGTCAACCTCTATCCCTTTGAACAGACCACCGCCAGGCCGGGGTGCACGTTCGAAGAGGCGATCGAGAACATCGACATCGGCGGGCCCACCATGCTTCGGTCTGCCGCGAAGAACTATACGGATGTGGCGGTGGTGGTGTCTCCCCGCGACTACGGACGGGTGCTCGAGGAGATCCGGAAGACGGGCGGCGTCTCGGAAAAGACCCGGTTCGAGCTCTGCCGCACGGTGTTCCTTCACACCGCGCGCTATGACGGCGCCATCTCAGCGTACCTCGACAGCCAGGTCCCCGCGGAAGAGAAGACCCGGTTCCCGAACATCCTCACGCTCCAGTTCGAAAAGATACAGAACCTCCGCTACGGCGAGAACCCGCACCAGCAGGGAGCGTTCTACCGGGAGTTCAACCGCAAAGAGCCGTCCGTGTCCAATGCAAAACAGCTCCAGGGCAAGGAGATGTCGTTCAATAATTTTCTCGACGCGAACAGCGCGCTCGAGCTCGCAAAAGAATACAACGGCACCGTGGCCGTGATCGTGAAGCACAATAATCCGTGCGGCGTGGCCATTGCGAAGACGCAGGGAGAGGCGTATCGGAGGGCGCGCGACTGCGATCCGGTCTCGGCCTTCGGTGCCGTGATCGCCTTCAACCGCATGGTGGACATCGAGACCGCCCGGGAGCTCACGTCCACCTTCGTCGAGGTTGTCGTGGCGCCGGAATATGCCCCGGACGCGCTCGACGAACTCAAAAAGAAAAAAGACCTGCGTCTGCTTGACGTCGGCCCGAAGGTGATCGGCGCTCCCGAGGGCATGGAC
>DATDRO010000259.1:0-3706 GCA_035291685.1 Nitrospirota bacterium
GGCAACTGAGGTCGGTGAACTGTGCCGCCCGGCCCGCTCAGGGTGATCTTGCTGGCGTACTCCCAGGGTACGGGTGCTGAGAAGTTGATCTGCAGAGGCAGAAAAGGAATGCAGTCGGAATCCGGGTTCTCTCGCTGGCAGGAGAAGGTTGCGGCGAAAGGCGGCCTGGTTCGGTAAGGGAGCTTCTGGTCTTGTGACGTCGGTACGTTGCTCAGGGACTGGATGCCTTTGCCCCACACGAGCGTGACCCGCGAACTGTTTGGAAAGGTCTGTTTGCACTGGACCACAAGTTCGGAGAGCTTTTTTTCCTCCTCACGCCAGTGCCTGCCGCTCACGGCCGAAAGCACCTGTTTCCGGTCGTCACCGGTTATGATCCTGATCCCCACCCGTTCACTGATCCCGTCCACGGCGCAGTAGGCGTTGTCCAGGATGGTGCTCTCTTTCGGTTCTGCGTCCAGCCAGAGGATGAATATCTGGTCCTCGACGACAGATGAGCCTTCATAGGGATTTGACCGACGAACGGCCGGTCCGCCGGTGGAGAAGGCAAACTTCTGCGTACCAACGACCTTCGCTCCCGAGAGTGTGCGGACGTCCGGTTTCAGCGTGAACTCGCAGACAACGCCTGCAGGCAGGTCATGCTCGAAGTCGTAGACCCAGTTCTTACCGTCGGCCCATCTCTGGCGGCCCGTCTCGGGACAGGATATCTGAAAAGGCTCCACAAGCCGCGGGTCACCGAAGGGCGCCATTTGCTCGGTGAAGCGCGCCGTAACCTGTCTGACGCCCTTTACCTCGCCTTTAGGACTGAAGAACTCCACCGTTGGTTCGGAAGCAAAAGAACTGTTTAAAAAGCCTATGAAGAAAACAAAGATAAGGCCGAATATCCTTTTTCTCATCCCTACCTCCTCCAGATCGAGCTCATCCCTTCGTTTGGTACCGTTTTTTCTTCCTCCGATGCCTCCAGATATAAACAGAAGCAATGACCACGCTCAGGACAACGGCGCCGATGAGGGCCTGATGAGAATAGCGCCTGACGAGTTCCTCCTGTGTTCCGATAAAGTAGCCGATCAGCGTCAGCACGGTCACCCATAATCCCGCGCCGAGCAGGGTGTAGAACGAGAACTTTACATGGTTCATGCCGGAGAGGCCGGCCGGCAGCGAGATAAGATGGCGCACCACCGGAAGGAGCCTGCCGATGAATGTCGATACCTCTCCATGATTTTTAAAAAAGGTCTCGACCTTCGAGAACTTCTCCTCGGTGATCCAGACGTACTTTCCGTATTTGAGAAGGAGCGGCCTGCCGAGGTGACGGGCGGCGAAGTAGTTGGCGTAGGCGCCCACGAGGCTCCCGACCGTGCCGCAGAGAATGGCAATAGTCATGTTCATCTCGCCCTTATGAGCAAGAAACCCCGCGGGCGTCATAATGAGCTCGCTCGGTACGGGAATGACCGAACTCTCCATGGCCATGAGGATGAAGATGCCCGGATAGCCCAGGGCGCCGATGGTCGTGACCAGCCAGGTGATCAGTTCATGCATATCCACACTCCAGTGTGTAAATTCCAAATCACAACATCCAAATCTCAAATAAATTCCAAAACTCAATGATCAAAGTTCAAAACAATTGAATAGTTGAGTTTGGTGTTTCAATATTATTTGGGATTTGGTATCTGGTGCTTAGTGTTATTCTTTTCCCGCTATTCCCAGGTCTTTCAGCATGCGATCGTCCTCACGCCAGTCCTTCTTCACCTTTACCCAGAGCTGGAGAAATATCTTGACGCCGAGCAGCTTCTCCGCGTCCTGTCTCGCCAGCGTTCCGATCCGCTTGAGCATGGCCCCGCCCTTGCCGATAAGAATGCCCTTCTGGGAATCCCGCTCCACGTAGATAATGGCGGTGATGCGGGTGATCGCCGGCTCTTCTTTCATGTCTTCGATGACCACTGCGGAGGAATAGGGTATCTCCTCCTTGGTGAGGACAAAGATCTTTTCGCGGATGAGCTCGGAAACGACGAACCGCTCCGGCTGGTCCGTAAGCTGGTCCTCGGGAAAATATTTCGGCCCTTCGGAAAGACGCCTGATAACGGCGTCAAGCAGGCCCCCTGCGTCCCCGCGCAGTGCGGACACCGGGATGATCTCCGCAAAGGCGTGGAGCCTGCTGTATTCATCGATCAGCGGCAGGAGCGTATCTTTCTTTATCAGGTCTACCTTGTTGATAAGGAGAAAGACCGGAGTCGTCACCTTTTTGAGCGTCTCAATAATGAATTTGTCCCCTGCTCCGGGAGGTTCGGTGGCCTCAACGAGCAGGAGGATCACGTCCACTTCACTATAGGTCGCGAGGGCGGTGTTCACCATGTGCTCGTTCATTTTGTGCTGGGGTTTGTGGATGCCGGGAGTGTCGATGAACACAAGCTGGGCGTTGGGTGGGTTCACGATGCCGAGGATCCTGTTCCGCGTGGTCTGGGGCTTATCAGAGATGATGGCGATCTTTTCGCCGAGCAAATGGTTGAGGAGGGTGGACTTGCCGACGTTCGGACGGCCGATGATAGCGATGAAGCCTGATTTGAACTGCTGTTCGTCTGCCATGGGGATAGAATACCTGAAATAGGTTTTCCGCGCAACTGAAAAGCTGGGAAGCGACAAATTTCATTGACAACCCGATGCTCTTATCGGTATTATCATCGCACGTATGACAACGAATAAGACAGATATTTCCGCCCTTCGCGATAAGATCCTGAAACTCAAAAAAGACCTCAACGCGATCATCCTTGCGCACAATTATCAGCGGGCCGAGGTGCAGGACATAGCGGACATTACCGGGGACTCGCTTGAGCTTTCACGCGCCGCGGCGAAGACGGACTATAAAGTCATCGTGTTCTGCGGCGTGCACTTTATGGCGGAGAGCGCCTCGATCCTCTCGCCGGACAAGACCGTGCTCCTGCCCGAGATCGCCGCGGGCTGCCCCATGGCGGACATGGTCACTGTCGCCGGTCCGCGCAAGACGCGGAGAGAATTTTACACGGACGTTCTGGGTATCGCCTTCGAATTTGCCGACGATTTCACGCTTCGCGACATGAAGAAAAAACATCCCGGCGTACCCGTGGTCGCCTATGTGAACACCTCGGCGGCCGTCAAGGCGGAAAGCGACATCTGCTGCACCTCGTCGAATGTGGTCAAGGTCGTTGAGTCCCTGAAGGAAGACACGGTGATCTGCATTCCCGATAGAAATCTTTCGGCCTATGCCGCCAGAAGAACGAAAAAGAAGATCATTGCCTGGGACGGGTTTTGCAACGTTCATGCCCGCCTTGACGTTGACGATGTGAATAAAGCAAAAGAGGAACACCCGGATGCCCTGCTCGTCGTGCATCCGGAATGTCCGCCCGAGGTCCAGGACATGGCAGACCATATCACGAGCACGTCAGGGATGCTCCGCTTTTGCAGGGAATCGAACCACAAGGAATTCATCATCGGCACCGAAGAAGGCCTGCTTCATCGGCTCAGGAAGGACAGTCCGGACAAGAAGTTCTATGTTCTCTCAAGTGAGATGGTCTGCCCGAACATGAAAAGGACAAAAATCGAGAGCGTGCTCCGCGCCATGGAAAAGATGGAGCACGTAATTAAGGTCCCGGAAGAGATACGCGTACCGGCGAAGCGGGCGCTGGACAGGATGCTGGAAATACGGTAAAAAAGCTGAGGTCAAGGCTGAGGCTAAGGT
>DATDRO010000260.1:0-8166 GCA_035291685.1 Nitrospirota bacterium
TGACCTTCGCCTCGCCTGATACTGCGCTGAAGGGCGCGAGCAGGGCGACCCGCACCGGCACGCCGCAGACACTGAGTCGCCGGGCGAGCGCAAGGCCGTCGCCGCCGTTATTTCCTTTGCCGCAGATGATGCCGACCTTCACGCCGCCGAGGCCGTCGAAAAAACTCTCCATCTCGGCAAGCATTGCCGCGGCGGCATTCTCCATCAGGACCGGCCCGGGAATTCCGAATTCCCGTATCGTCCTCCTATCGATGTTCTTCATCTGGTCTGCGGTAACGATTTTCATATTTTATTTCACCGGCCGAAGCCCCCATCCGGCGCAAAGCGAACTCCGCGGCTACTCGTGCCTCTCGTCAGCTCTCTGGCCGTCTCCCACCAGCACGACCTGCGCCACGGCATATCCTTCATCGTGAGAGTACGTGAGCATCACCTGCTTTACGCCTTTGAGGTCCAAAAGGTCCTTCACCCTGCCGGAGATGTTCACGATCGGCCCGCCCCCTTCTCCGTGGAGCACCTCGATGTCCGTCCACTTCATGCCCGCGCTCAGTCCCGTCCCGATCGCCTTGAGCACGGCTTCTTTTGCGGCAAACCGGCCGGCATAGTGCTGGGCCGAGAACTTCTGCCGGGAACAGTATTCACGTTCCTTCTCCGTGAACACCCGTTCAAGAAAAGCGGCGTTGTGCTTTCCCGCCTTGTCTATACGGCTGATCTTTACCAGGTCGATACCGATACCGATGATCATACGCACCCCTTAGAAAAAAACTCCAAATACCAAATCACAAATTATAAATAATCACCAATGACCAAATCTCAACAACCAGACAGCCCGTTTCATGAAATTTGGTTATTGGTACCTGGTCATTGAAATTCGTTTGTCACTTGGTGTTTATCGAATCGATCATTTCCTTTACCGCACGCTCCAACCCCACAAGAGCAGCGCGTGAGATGATGCTGTGGCCGATGTTCAGCTCCTCCACCTCGGGTATCTTCGCGATCCGTTCGACGTTCCCGTAGTTCAGCCCATGCCCCGCACCGACACGCAGCCCCAGACTCGCCGCGAGCTTCGCCGCCTCCGTGATCTTCAGAAACTCCCGGTCCTTGTCCGCTTCGCTCACCTCGTTCGCGTACGCGCCCGTATGGAGCTCGACCCACGCGGCCCCGGTCTTCTTCGACGCACTGATCTGCTTCTCATCCGGATCGACGAACAGGCTGACGACGCTCCCGGACTGCTGGATGCGGTCTACATATTCCTTGAAAAAAGGAACGCGGGCTGCGACATCGAGTCCGCCCTCGGTCGTAAGCTCTTCCCTTTTTTCCGGCACGAGCGTCACGATGTTCGGCCGGACCTCGAGCGCGATGCGCTGCATCTCACTGGTTGCGGCCATCTCGAGGTTCAGTTTGCTCTGCACGATCTGACGGAGCAGGCGCAGGTCCCGGTCCTGAATGTGCCTCCGGTCCTCCCGCAGGTGGACAATGATGCCGTCCGCGCCCGCCAGGTCCGCTATCACCGCAGCGGCCACGGGTTCCGGTTCAACGCCCTTTCTCGCCTGTCTCAGCGTGGCGATATGATCAATGTTCACGGACAGCCTCGGCAAATCAAGTCCTCCTCATCGTTTATGCGATTTTTTATGTCAAATTCTATCATCTCTCACACAAAATATCCAGAGAATTTATGTTACTCAAGAACGACAACAGACTTTCAGAACCGTTGTTTCCGAAAGGCCGGCAGCCCCGAAGTCCGTGCGCGCTTCGGCGCGCCCCGATAGCCTCCTGAAAAACCGCAGTTCCCGGGAACTGATCCAAAATCATCGCATGCCGACTTGTGCTCGGCGCGCGTGCGCGGCAGGACGAAGCGGACTGCCGACCTTTCTCTTGTCCGGCATATTACAGAAATTTCTATCGCTGTTCTCGGGACGTGAAAATTACCCAAATGCAGCAGGAGAAATCCTTGACCGGAATCTCCGCCTCTGGTATAGTTACGATATCAGAAAATTATCCAGGAGGTGTTCCCATGATACGTCTCACACGGTTTGCCGGCATGCTGTCTTTATTCGTTCTCCTCGCCGCGTTTTCGGCATCGGCGCAGGAGTCTAAAACGGTCGCCGCCGAGGGTGTCGCCGCCATCCAGAACGGACAGACGGATATCGCCCGCGATTCAGCGCTCGAAGACGCGCAAAAGAGAGCGGTGGAGCAGGCGATCGGGATCCTCATCGACTCTCAGACCCAGGTGGAGAATTACCAGCTCATCAGCGACAAGATCCTTTCACAGACCAAGGGCTATATCAAAAAGTATACCGTTTCCGGCGAGGTCACGGAAGGCACGCTCCTGCGCGTCCGCATCAATGCCGAGGTCTCCCTCGGAAAGTTGGGCGACGACCTCTCGGGCATCGGCATCCTGCTGGGACAGATGCACAAGCCGAGGACGCTTGTCATGATCGCGGAACAGAATATCGGCCAGGAAATCTACGCCTGGTGGTTGGGCGCACACGGCCAGCAGACGGACGTCGGCGTTGTTGAGAACACGATCATGGACAAATTCACGCAAAAAGGCTTCGAATTCATCGACCACCAGGCTGCCGCAAAGGAGATCAAGGTGACGGCTGCATACAAGGTCCAGAACCTCACCGCGGACCAGGCAAAAGTGCTCGGCAACCAGGCTGACGCGGAAGTGGTCATCGTCGGCAAGGCCGTATCCAAGATGTACGGCGAGATCGGTGGCGGGATGAAATCAGTGCAGGCGGACCTCTCTGCCAGGGCCGTACGCACGGACACCGGTCAGGTCATCGCCTCTTCTACGACACACGCCGCGGCAGTCCATATCAGCGAGACAACCGCCGGGATAGATGCCCTCAAAAAAGCCGCGAATGAGGCGTCCGATGAGCTGCTCGCGAAAATACTCGCCGTGTACTCGAAAGAAGTGGGGGGCTTGCGTCCTATCAATATTACCATCAACGGACTCGACAAAACGCAGTTCGTGAAGTTCAAAGACGCGCTCAGGAACCAGGTGCGGAGCATCAAAGACCTGCATGAGAGGGGCTTCAGCGGCACAACCGCGAAAATATCGGTTGATTCAAAGTCAAGTACGCAGGTGCTTTCAGACGAGCTGCTGTCGAGGAACTTCGGCGCCTTTACGGTGGAAGTTATCGGCTCGACCGCGAATTCACTTGAATTAAAAGTTACGCCGAAGTAGTCTCGGCAAAACGCCCGCTCAGGAAAGAACTTCCCAGCCGTTCCTCATTCCCTGCCCGCATCAGGCGGGCGGGGAATGCATCCCTTTCCTATAACCGGATCTCCTGCCCGGGAAAGATCAGATCCGGGTTCTCGATATTATTCTCTTTTGCGACCTGCGGATAATTGAACGGATTGCCGGTAAAGCGCTTCGAGATCGCCCAGAGGGTATCGCCCTTTTTCACCACATATACGCGGGTACCGGAAAAAACGACAACAGGTCCTGCGGCCGCAACGGGCTTTGGAGGTTCAACAGGCGCGGGTGTTCGTACGGGCGGCTTCTTGACAGGCTTTGCTTTTTCAACAAGAACCTTCTCTGGTTTTGGTTCTTGCGCGTCCCGCACTGCGATCGGCTTCTTGAAAACGCCTGAAACAAAGAACACCGCGATCAGAATCGCGACAATGATTATATACGGAAGCCCGCCTTTCCACCTTCTCGGTGAAGAGCTCTTGAGATGTTCCACGGCCGCGCGTTCAGAGACTTGATCATGCCTTTCATAGCCCCTCTGAAATACCAATTGTTCCGCAATTAAGGCCGCTTCCTTTTTCCCGGATGCCCGCGCTTCATCGGTTTTTCCGGTCTCCAAAGGAACAGCGGGAACAACGCGCTCAGGAATGCGCTCCTCTGCGGGAGGCTCCTGGAGAACAGGGACAGTCGTCTCTCCCGGTGAGGGAGAAGGTATAACCGGCACCTGGCCCGCTTCGGCAACGGTCTCCATGAGTGCGATTTTTTCTACAGATGCCTCTTCTGAAGCTGCGCCATCAGGCAAGCTGTCTGTTCCAACAGGTTCTTCTTCCACAACCGGTGCAGGCACAGGTACGGGCTCAGGTTTAGGCTGAGGCTCAGGTTCAGGTTCAGGTTCAGGCATAGGAACAGATTCAGATTCAGGTTGAGGTTGAGGTACATGCTGAGGTTCAGATGCCGCTTCTGTTGCAACAGGTTCAACAACAGGCTGAACAGGCGCCGGCATGACTTCCTGTATCGCGGCTGCTTCAACAGGCGCTGATAAAACGGGTTCCTCTCTCTGTTCCTGCGGCGCGATCACCGCTTCCTCTTCACCTTTTTCTTCATCGCTGACCAAGGTCTGCTGGTAGGAGACTTCCTCCTCTTCCGGCGTGATATCCTGCGCAAAGACAGCCGCATCCCCGCCGGCCTGCGCTCCAATGACATCAGGCTCCAGCAGAGAAGAGACGATCTCGGACGGGGCCTGCTCCATCTCTTTGGACAGGGCGCGAAGAAGATCTTTCACAAGCGCTTTATCAAAATGAACGGCAAGGGCCTCCACATTCAGGACCAGTCTTACGACCGCGGCATCAGGGTAACATCCATACACGACCCGGTGCGGCAGCACCATCGGCACTCCGCGCTGCGCGTTCAGCTCCAGCCGCCGATCTCCGAACACGGCTTCGGTGATGACGAGGGCGCGGAAGTCGCCGTTCTTGACGAGGAGCATGCTCCACTCAGGCGTCACCAGCGACCGCCTGCCGAAGCACATCGCAAGGTCGAGCACGGGCAAAAGCCCTCCCTTGTGCTCGGCGACACCGACCACGATCGGCTGCACATTCGGCACCTGCCGGTACGGCCTGAATTGCACCGTGTCCTCCACCTCCGCTTTCGGCAGGGCATGGCGCGCTCCAAGGAGAGAGAACTCCACAAGCTCTACGTCCTCTTTTCCGAAGAGGAACGGGAAACGTGAATCAGGGGAATATCGCTGCGGCAGCGGCCGTTCATCCGCGCCGTCGGCCCGGCTCGACATCAGCGCGCCAAGGTCGATGAGAGGCAGTATCTCCCCGGCGCGCACGACCGCGCCGCGTATCCAGTTGGATTCCACGAGCGGAGGAAGCGGTTTGATCGTAAAATCTTTTTTGAACAGTGTGCCCTCGTCCGCATCAACGCTGAACGCAAAGCGCGCTCCTCCTATCTCAGCAACAAGCACCAGGGCTTCAGCGCCTGCTTTCAGGAGCTTCATCTTGCGGGAGAGAGAAATGAGGGGCAGCACGCTTTCGCGAAAAAATGACAGGCCCTTCACATGCGGGGGAATAAGCGCGAGCCTTGATGTCGGGCCGGGCCTGACCGCCTCATCTTCAATACCCGCTGCCGGAGACGCAAAGTGTTCTTTTCCGCACCCAAAGAGCCTGACGCTCTTGACCGATGCGATGTCCCGTCGCTCCTTCGCGGAAACATGAAACTCGGCAATCGGAGGTTCCGTTTCCGCCTTCTGGATGCGGCTGTAGAGCAGGGAGATGTTGATCACGGGAATGGGTTCGGCTTCATGCACTGCGCAGGTATCGATCAAGGCTGTTTTCAGATAGTCGGGCATGGGTCGGACAGCATCAGGACCTATGGCAAGATGCCCTATCTCTCCCTCGACAACGAAACCGGCGACCTTCTCTTCTCTTGACATGAGAAGAATGTGGCCGCTCTTTTCCCACGTCATTTTTGGCAGCCCGATACATACGGAAAGATCGGCCAGGGTCACGGTGCGGTCGTCGAGGATGGCCATGCCCGCGATGCAGGCTGGGCTGAGCGGCAGCCGGTGCAGGGTCTGAACGTCCTCAACGGAAAGGATCGAATCTTTCCAGACGCCGTATCTCATACCGTTGAATGTAAGAACCAGAAGTTCATTCATATTATATTAGATTGTGAGTCTAAAGTTGTAATTTGTCAAGTATGGCTTCCTATTCCATCCCCACCATGCGTTTGGCGGAAATCACCGTATTTTTTAGCAGGATGGCGATAGTCACCGGTCCCACGCCTCCGGGAACAGGCGTTATGAAGGACGACTTTATCGAGACACCTTTAAAATCCACGTCCCCCGTAATGGCGCCGTCAGGCAACACACTGATACCGATATCCACCACGACGGCCCCTTTCTTCACCATGTCCGCTTTGATAAGGCCCGGTATCCCGGTGGCGGTACAGAGTATATCGGCCTGCCTTGTTTCCGCCCCAAGGTCCCCTGTCTCTCGATGACAGACCGTGACCGTCGCCTCTCTGGCCAGCAGCATGGCCGCGAGAGGCTTGCCTACCGCGAGGCTCTTGCCGACGACAACAGCCTTCTTTCCTTTTGGGTCAATGCCGTAATGCTCAAGCATCCTCATCACTCCGTAGGGAGTACACGGAAGAAAGGTGGAACGGACCGAAAGCTTGGAGCCGGGCTCAAAGAGCTGTGACGTGGACTCGTCCGCGGAAAGCCTGCCCACGGAGATCGCCCCCTGGCCGTCGACGTCCTTTTCCGGCGCGATCGCGTTCACTATTTTTCTCGTATCAAGGCCCCTCGGTAGCGGCATGAACACGAGAATGCCGCTCGTGCGCTCGTCATTGTTCAGCGTCTTGATGAGGTTCCGGATCTCGTTGAACGACGCCGTTGACGGCAAAACGTGGTCGAATATCCCGATCCCCGCGCGCGCGGCCGCATCCCGGATGGCCTGATTGTAAAGGGCGGAGGACCTGTCCTCTCCGACAAGGACCAGGGCAAGCCCCGCCTTGACGCCGTGTTTCGCGAGCCGGCCGGTCTCTTCCCTGACGATGGCGACGATCTTTGAAGAAAGCTCGTGCCCTTTCAGCAACTGCGTCATAAACCCTCCATCGTATATCCTGCACCGGTATCGTCCCGGTTACGGCTTTTGTAAATATTTGTCCTTGCGTATATGGTCTTTAAATTCATCAGCACGATGTTTCACTTCCTCCGCGCTCCACCCGAGCTCTTTTCCCGCGAGCCTGGCGATCGCGCCCGCACTGCGCGCGCCCCGGGAGGCGGTGATGCCGAGATGCATCCTGCGGAGAAGGACATCGGAGACGGTCTTCGCGCCTTCTTCCTTCACGCTGTAGGAAACCTGTGCGTAAATATCGTTGCTCTCGGGAGATATTCGTTTTTTGAGCGACAGATCGTCTCCCGCAAGCTCGAGCACCTTTTCCGCGCGCGCACCGTAGAGCTGGATAAGATGACGGACCGTTCCGGCGTACATCTTGTACTTCGCCGACAGCTCCCGGACTGCATCCTTCATATATTCAGCGTACCCCGCGGGCAGCGCGCCGGGGAACGGCGCCGCATCGGTCACACACCTCAGCCTTACGCCCAGGACCCTGCACACCGCGTCCACCGTGTCTTTTGCCATACTGCGATAGGTCGTGAACTTTCCGCCTGCGATCGTGATCAGCCGTCCGTACCTTCCCTCACTGATCACCCGGTGTTTGCGCGAGATCTTCGATTCACTCGTACCCGAGAACGCGAGCGGCCGCACCCCGGCATAGGTGTACAGGACCGCTTTTTTCGTGATTGTCAGGCCGGGAAGGATGCGCCTGCATTCGCTCAGCAGGTAGTTTATATCATCCTCATCGGCATGCACCTCGTCGAGGTCCCCGTCATATTTCGTGTCCGTGGTCCCGATGAGAGAGTAGTCATCAAGGGGGATGATAAAAAACATCCTCCCGTCCCGTGAGCTCACGAACAGCGCCTGTTCCGAAAGTTTCGGCAGAACAAGATGGATCCCTTTGGTAGGGTAAATTATGTTTTTTTGATCTATGCCTCCCGCGCGCCTCACACGGTCCACCCAGGGCCCCGCGGCGTTGACCAGGACCCGGGAACGGAACGTGAAAGTTGATCCGGAGAGCGTGCCCCGGGCCCTCACCATCACGCCGCTGTCCGTCTCTTCTATCTTCTCAGCGCAGCAGTAGTTGAGCACCGCGGCGCCTGATTCGCGCGCCGAGATGATGTTCTCGATCACAAGCCGCTCAGGCATCATGATCTGGTGGTCATAGAACAGGGCGCTCCCTTTCAGGCCTTCCCGGTTGAGGCGCGGCTCAAACTCGAGCGTTCTGGCGCTCCCGGACGTGAAATAGTGCGGGATGTCCTTTTCGTGGGAAAGAAGGTCGTAGAGATGGATGCCGACGGACATCACCGCCCTGCCGTGCGCGTCATGCTTGTAGATCGGGAT
>DATDRO010000261.1:0-3259 GCA_035291685.1 Nitrospirota bacterium
TCACCGGGACGCCAGTTGTGGATTCGCCGCAACTGCTCGATTGGCCCCGGGACATCGAGAACGGCGAGCCTGATTTGACCGAGGCAACCGCTAATCGGTTGAGCGATCTCCACGGCCAATTTACCGGATGTGATATGGCCGTATCGACCGCCGGCAACTATCATATGGCTTTCAGGGATCTTTGGCATGATGTTTTCCTCCCCCGTTACGCTTCAGAATTAAACTTGAAGAACTGGTTCTTTGTTACCAGTCCTCCCATTGCCAAGCAGCAGATCCAGAACGGGAAAGTAGTGTTTGGGAACCTCTCCCTCCAGTGCGTGCCCCAGATCGCCGTCGGCCCGCTTAAGGCAATAAATGATCTGAAAGCGGCTGGATTGACCACGGGAATTGCCATCTCGGTATTTAAAAACCGGGGCAATGTTCTTCTGGTCAAGAAAGGGAACCCGAAGCACATCAAGACCGTATGGGACCTGGGGCGTCCCGATGTGCAGGTGGTGACGCCGAACCCTCTTACCGAGAAAAACACATTCGAAAATCACAGCGGGAGTATCTACGATATCGCTCTCAACGACGAATCGAACGCCCCGAGTGGATGGAATGCGGACCGCCTTTTTAACCTGATATTCAACACAACAGGACCCAAAGAAAAGTGGTTTGTGGGCAGCAAAATTCACCACCGCGAGGTGCCGTGGTCAATCGCATACGGGAAGGCGGACACCGGCGTCCTATTTTATCACCTGGCCTTGCACGCCATACAAACCTTTCCTGATTTGTTTGAAATAGTACCGTTGGGAGGGACCGTTGAGGACCCACAGCCGCTGCCGGGAAACCGCATCGGCGCTCACTACGCGATTCGGATCAAGGGGGACTGGTCAGCAACGCAGGATGCTGCCGCAGGCTATTTTATGGATGCGCTTTCCTCTGAAGATTTTACTGATATCTTAGAGCGTCACGGCTTGCAGCGTTAGGATCAACGTGACCGCTGCAGAGCATGCAGCGGTCACTCAAAAAAACCTCGACTCATGCGTTTCCCTCACCAATGAAAAAGCATCGGCCTTGACCAAGCGCGGCGTCACGGTGCGCCCTGAAAGCCCTGGACCCTTCCCGGACCGGATGCCTCGGGGTCCTGGATGGATCGCCGGCAGAACGCCCCATCCCCCTTAGTTGCACTGCCCGGGAACATCGATAGAAGTCTTATAATCAGACAGCCAAGGAAGCGGTCTCAGCTTTGCCACGCACGTGCAGCAAGGCAGAACATGCAATTATTTCAGGTTTCACTTCTCAGGGTGGATTTTCAGAAGGCAATCGGCCATGCCAACGCACGCACGGGCTCGGGGGCTGCCGACCTTCAGCGTATGCGGGAGACCGGTCCTGTCGCTCCACTGCCAAAAGTCGGCGGCTTTCTCTAACGGAGTAAACCTTGACTGCCATGACGGGGAGTGGTATAAAAGATGTCGTCAGCGCATTTTTATGGAAAGGGAGATCCTTGTGGAAAACCTGAAAGAATACCTGAAATCGATCGTCATCGCCCTGATCCTCTCGTTCGGGATACGAGTGGCGATCGTCGAAGCGTACCATATCCCCACGGGTTCCATGATCCCGACGATCATGGAGCACGACCGCATCATGAGCAACAAGTTCATTTACCGTTTTACCGATCCCCGGCCGGGTGAGGTCGTGGTCTTCACGCCGCCGTCTTCGGCCCGCACCGACGCGCCGCGTTTCGTCAAGAGGCTCATCGGCGTCGAAGGTGACTGGATCGAAGTTAAGGACGGCGTCGTTTACCGGAACGGCGCGCGGCTCTCCGAACCCTACATCAATGAAACGCCGGACTATACCCTGCCGCCCATGCGCGTGCCCAAAGACTCCGTTTTCGTCCTCGGTGACAACCGCAGAAACAGCTTCGACAGCCACGCATGGGGCTTCCTGCCCAGGAAGAACATCATCGCCAAGGCCATGTTCTGCTACTGGCCGCTTTCGAGAATAGGCGTCGTTCGATAATAGCGCTTGCCACAGAGAACACTTCGGAGTGAACCATGAAAGCAGTTGTCATCAATAAATTCGGCGGCAACGACATCGTCGAAATACAGGACATGCCCCGGCCTGCCCCCGGCCCGAATGAGGTGCTGATCAAGGTCCATGCCGCGAGCATCAATCCCGTGGACTGGAAGATCCGGAACGGCATGCTCAAGATATTCACGGGAAGCAGGTTTCCCATGGTGCTCGGCAGGGAGTGCGCCGGTGAGATCGTTGAGACCGGCGGGGAAGTGACAAAATATAAACAGGGGGACCGGGTCATCGGAGTCCCGAGCATAAAACGCATGGGGGCCTTTGCGGAATATGCGATCGCGCAGCAAAAGGCGACCTTTCCCAAACCAAAGAACCTCGGCTTTGAAGAAGCAGCCTCCATTCCCATTGCAGGCCTCACCGCGCTCCAGGCTCTCAGGGACAGGGGACATATCGCTCCCGGCCGAAAGGTCCTGATCAACGGCGCATCAGGCGGCGTGGGGCACTTCGCTGTGCAGATCGCGAAAATATTCGGCGCGGAGGTCACCGCCGTATGCAGCAGCGCGAACGCAGGCTTCGTGAAAAGCCTCGGCGCAGATCATGTCATCGATTATTCTCAAGAAGATTTCACCGGGGGCGGCGCACGATATGATATCATCTTCGACGCGGTGGCCAAGCGCTCCTTCGGGGAATGCAAAAGGGTCCTCTCCTCAAAGGGCGTTTACATCAGCACCTTGCCTTCCCTTGCTGTTATTGTGAACCAGTACATCACCGGCTTTCTGACCTCAAAAAAGGCCAGGCTTATCAATGTCTCGCCTGATTCTGCTGACATGGAATGGATGAAGACCCGGATCGAAGCAGGCAGAATAAATATCGTCATTGACAAGATCTATTCCTTCGACCAGGCAAAAGAAGCCCTGGCATACAGCGAGACGGGAAAGGCAAAGGGAAAGATCGCGCTGAAGATGATTTGAAAAAAACAGTAACTACTCAGGCGCTCAGGTCAGCCATAAGCGATAGGCGCTGTAAGCGTGCAGGGTAAAGATGCTTTACCGACGCAGGCGTTGCGGGCAAAAGTACCGACTCTGCCGAATTTCAAGGACTTATAGCACGCTAAGCGACAGAGCGAGTGGCTGACCTGAGTAGTGACAAAAACATATTTGACAAAGGAGAGTAGCGTTGCCCTTTACCCCGTTAGAGAAAGCCGTCGATCCTGCACATTCCTTGAAAACAACGGAATGAAGCAATTAGC
>DATDRO010000262.1:0-3033 GCA_035291685.1 Nitrospirota bacterium
TCACGGCGCCCAGGGCTGCACCTTCCTCGGGAAAGTGCTCTTGACCAAGCACTTCAGAGAGCCCATCGCCCTTGCAAGCTCGAAGCTTTTCGTTGAAGACGTTGTCATGGGGAGCGAGGGAAAATTGAGCACAACCGTCCAGGGCTTCATCGAGAAGAACAACCCGGACCTCATCGGGGTGTTGACTTCCGGGCTTTCGGAGGTCAAGGGAGATGATATTGAAGCAGAAGTCAGAAGACAGATGTCGGAAGACAGGAGTAAAACGCGCGTTATTCATATCTCTACCCCGGATTTTGAAGGCGGGCTGGAGACTGGATATGCGAGAGCAGTGGAAGCAGTCATTATGATTGCGGAGTGCGGAGTGCGGAGCGCGGATTCACCCCTCACCCCGCCCTCTCCCCAAGGGGAGAGGGTCAGTGCGAAGAAGCAAATAAATGTCATCGTAGGATCGCATCTTACGCCGGCGGATGTGAGTGAACTCAAAGATATTGTCGCGTCCTTCGGCTTAAGAGCGATCTTCCTCCCTGACCTGTCTGCTCTCGACGGGAGCAGACAGGGTCTTTCTCCACTCGCCGCAGGAGGGACGACCGTGGGGGGAATTCGAACCATGGGCGCTTCGGAGTTCACGTTTGCGATCGGCATGAGCATGGAACCTGCGGCGAAACTGCTTCAGCAGAAATGCGGGATCGCGTATCGGATGTTTGAGGGCATTTCTGGCCTCAGGGATACCGATGCGTTCATGGAAACACTTTCGCAAGTCAGCGGCAAGGCCATGCCTGAAGCGTATGCAAGGCAGCGGAGAGTTTTAGTAGACGGCATGAGAGATGCTCACTTTTACTTCGGAGGTAAGAACATCTGCATGGCGCTCGAGCCGGACCTTGCGGTCCAGATATCGAAGTCGCTTGAGGAAATGGGAGCCTCCGTTGAACTTGCTGTCATCCCCACGCTTTCGGATGCGGCAGACCGTATCCGTGCCCGCGAGGTGGTAATCGGCGATCTCTTTTCTATTCAAGGAAGATTCGATCTCATCATCTCGAATTCGCATGCTGAGGAAACAGCAAATAGACTCGGCGTGCCGCTTTACCAGATAGGATTTCCCGTGTACAAGGTCCTTGGATACACATCGAAAGTGACCATAGGATACCGCGGGACGCTGAACATGGTGAATGAAGTGGGAAACTTGTTGATGAAGGGCCATTGAGATTACTTTCACCCTCCCCCTTCGCGGGAGAGGGCAGGGATGAGGGTGGTAGGAGGAAAATATGAAAGTAGCCTTTGCGACTACAGACGGAATAAATGTGGACGAACATTTCGGCAGGGCTGGTAAGTTCGCTGTTTACGAAATTACGAAAGATAATTATCGTTTCAGCGAGATTCGGAAGTTCGCGGACGGCATTGACCAGGCGATCGTGGACACCAGGGACATGGGCCAGCTTCACGACGACAAGGTGCAGGCCAAAGTAGACCGGCTTGCCGACTGCAAGCTCATCTATCTAATGGAGATCGGCGGTCCGTCTGCTGCGCGGCTCGTAAAAAAAGGGATCATGCCCATGAAGATGAAAGAAGTCATTTCTATCGAAGATGCATTGAAACGGCTCATCGAGATCATCAAGAAATCTCCGCCGCCGTGGCTCGGGAAAGCGATGCACAAAACATAGTTCAGAGTTCAAAGTTCGGAGTTCAGAGAAAAAACAGGAGGAACAAACCATGAAGATGATCAGAGCATTTATACGGCCCGAAAGGGAGCAGGCAGTGGTTTTGGCGCTTGAGGGCGCGGGATTTCCTTCGCTCACCAAAGTGCCGGTGTTCGGAAGAGGAAAACAGAAGGGTCTCACGGTAGGTCCGGTGCACTACGACGAACTGCCGAAGACACTTATCATGACGGTCATTGATGACAAAGATCTGGACAAAGTGATCAAGGTCATCCAGGACAAAGCGAAAACCGGGTTTATCGGAGACGGCAAGATCTTTGTCAGTCCGGTAGAGAGCGCCTATACGGTGAGAACGGGCGAGGCGGGACTATAAGAATGCGGATTGCGGAATGCGGAGTGCGGAATAAGGAGGTATAAAAGGATGAAAGAGATCACAGCGATCATCAGGAGGGACAAACTGCCGGAGACAAAACGCGCGCTCGACGACCTCGGCTACCCTTCTCTTACGATCCAGAGCGTCGATGGCCGGGGCAGGCAGAAAGGCGCGTTGTGTGCGGAGATGGATTCCGAAATGCCGGACAGCTACTGTACGGCGGTGAAGCTCAAGTCTACGCCGTCCACCTATGCGCTCGACCATACGCTGCCGAAGGTCGCGCTTTTTGTCCCCAAGAGGTTGATCACGATCGTTGTGCCCGACGACGTGGTGAGTAAAATTGTAAAATCCATCATCGCTGTTAATCAGACAGGCAAGCGAGGAGATGGAAAGATATTCGTTTCTCCCATCGAAGGAGCGCTTCGCGTGAGGACCGGCGAGCGAAATGGAGAGGCGATATCGTAACATAAGCGCAGAGGGCATAGGGCAGAGAGCAGAGCGGTACAGGTCATAATATTCACGCACCATGCGCCATGCCCTATGCTCTATGCGTGCAAGGAGGAACCATGTCACCTATTACCGGAACAAACCGCGGCGGGAAGCCTTGGACCCCGAAGTTCATAGATTCCATAGAAGTAGAAAAATGCATAGGCTGCGGCCGCTGCTACAAGGTGTGCGGGTTCGATGTGCTTGAGCTCATCGAGAAACCCTTCGAGGGCGAGGACGAATACGGCGATGACATGGGCAACAAGGTCATGTCCATTGCTCATCCGGATAACTGTATCGGCTGTGAGGCCTGCGCCCGGACCTGCACCAAGAAGTGCCATGTGCACGTGGCGCTGTGAAGGAAAGATGACACGGCCGGCCGTAAACGGAAACAGGGGGCGCCATGGACGCCGGTAGTGTTATCATGCTGGCTACGCTGATTTTTGCAGCTGCGCTCTTGTACTCCTCCGTCGGCCATGCAGGAGCATCCGGATATCTGGCCGCTATGGCCCTGTTCGGCCT
>DATDRO010000263.1:0-2344 GCA_035291685.1 Nitrospirota bacterium
CGGCACCACGAGGTACTTGATCGGGTTCGTGGCAAGCGTCGCGAGCGCGTCGATCTGCTCGGTCACCTTCATGGTGCCGAGCTCCGCTGCCATGGAAGCGCCCGCCCTTCCCGCTACCATGAGCCCCGTAAGCACCGGCCCGAGCTCTCTCGTCATCGAGAGGGACACGACCGCACCGATGAGCGACGTGGCGCCGAACCGTTTAAAGCCGGTATAGCTCTGGAGCGCCAGCACCATGCCGGTGGAAAGGGCCGTGGTGAGCACGACCGGCACGGAGTTCACGCCGATCTGCTCCATTTGTTTGAAAAGGTTTTTTAAGTAGAACGGTCTGCCCGTGGCCCAGCGGACCGTCTGGAGCAGGAACATGAGCACCTTCCCCATGTCCGTCATCCACAGGTAGATCTTGCCCCCCAGTGCTTCGAGCCATTTCATACATATACCCTCGGCACGCGGCTGCTGATCCCGCAGAGCACTTCATAGGGGATCGTCCCGGTCTTCGTCGCGATGTCCTCCGCGGTGATCCGCTCGCCGCCCTGTGCCCCGATAAGAACAACATCGTCGCCTTCCCGCACGCCGGGGACGTCGGTCACATCGAGCATCGTCATATCCATGCACACCCGGCCCGCAACGGGAACGCGCGTCCCGCGGACGAGGGCCTCTCCCCTGTTCGAGAGGCCGCGGGCATAGCCGTCGGCGTACCCGACCGGGATCGTGGCGATAAGGCTTTCCCGCTTCGTGACAAATGTCCGGCCGTAGCTTATCGGAACGCCGGCCGGCGTCCTTTTGAGAAACGCGATGCGCGTCACGAGCGACAAGGCCGGCCGCACGTCGATACGCGGGCCGTCCAGGGCCGCCTCAAGGGGATTATAGCCGTATAGCATCAGCCCCGGCCTGACCATCATAAAAAAAGCGCGGTCAAAATCGAGCACAGCCGCGCTGTTCGCCGCATGGCAGATGGGAATCGTAATTCCCTGTGCAGCGAGCGCCTTCATAAGCGTCTCGAAGCGGTCCATCTGTTTCGAGGCGAACTGTTTGTCCTTCAGATCAGCATCGGCAAAATGGGTCATCAACCCTTCTATGCGGATACCGTCGAGCTTCCGGATGCGTGCGATGAAGTCTATCGCCGCCTCGGGGACAAGCCCGAGCCTGCCCATGCCGGTGTCCACTTTGACGTGGACCGGTACTTCTTTTTTATGCTTCCGGGCCGCGTCCGAGAGGGCTTTCGCTATCGTATCATTGTAGACGAGCGGCGTGAGACCCAGCCGCACGAGCGCTTCGGCCTGCTCCGGGAAGATCGCGCCCATGACCAGGACCGGGGCCTGAATGCCGCCTTCGCGAAGCTCCCTGCCTTCCTCGACAAAGGCAACGCCGAGCATGTCCGCGCCGAGTCCGAGAAGGTGCTGCGAAACCCTGATCGCCCCGTGGCCGTATGCCTGCGCCTTGACAACGGCGAGTATTTTTCTCTTCCCGGCGCGGCGCACCACTTCCTGATAATTGTGCGTAAGCGCGCCAAGGTCGATCTTCGCGAGCGTCGGCCTGTCCGCGCCGGACAGGGAAGGCCCGGAAGACGCGCGCTCCTGATGCACATCTTCAGTGTATCGTGTTTTCATTCATCTCTTCGAAGGTGTTGGTCACGGGCAGGATGTCTATCTTGTCGAATGACTGCCCGCACTCGAGGCACTCCCAATGATGCACGGTCCAATATTCAATATCCAGCTCAAGGCTGAAATCATCTTCCTGAAAGAGATTCGATCCGCCGCAAAACGGACACATGAGTGGTTCCATAATCTGCCCTCCGATCTTCACCGCCGACAAACACACAAGCCGGAAGGGATGAAAATCTTCTCTACGACGCACTGGCCGAGATCCACATGCGGAACATGACGGAATCGGCGAAGAGTGGTCCGACGCACACTCTCATTGTGTTTTACTCTATCACAGAGGGGCCGTTTTTGCAAAATATTTTTTGGCTGGACCTAAACGCGCCTGAGGGTGTCCCCCCGGAACGTGAGGCACTGATCGCGGCCACGGAGGATGGCCTTGTACCGTCTCTGCTGCTGGTTCAATCTTGCAGATTGAACCAGCAGCAGAGAAACAACGTTACTGCAATAAATGGTTTCCCGTTTCAATGATTGCTCTCTTTATTTGCAGGCTGGTCACGTCTGCAAAGTAGCGTCCCTGTTTGCCGGAGACGCAACGGCATGATCAGTTGTTCGTCGGGGATAGCCGCCGAAGCTACATCCTCATGTCTCATGTAATTTAAAATCCATATTTGCAAAGAGGGGTGACGGGATATTTATTGAAAAGAATCCAATTTATCTAAATTCTTTCTGAAATGAAACAG
>DATDRO010000264.1:0-4024 GCA_035291685.1 Nitrospirota bacterium
GCAAACTGATCACATATCACTGCACTGTCATTGCGAGCAATAGCGAAGCAATCTCGTAACTTTTTGTAAATTCTTAGATTGCGGAGCCTGTTCCGAGCGAAGCGAGGAATCTCCGGGCTTGCTTTGGCTTCGCCTCCGCAACCGCTTCGCTCCCCGCAATGACGCTTTTCTTTCTGCGTTGCGATTAATAATACTTTATACGCACCCCTCCTCGAAAGTCGAAGAGGGACTTTGACCCTGATATCGAGACTTACTGCATCCCTCCGTACGAATGGAGTCCCGAGAGGACGAGGTTGACGCCCAGATAGGTAAAGATAACGGCGAGGAAGCCTGCCGCCGATATGACCGCCATCTGACTTCCCTTCCACCCGCGCACGTAGCGCGCGTGAAGATAAATAGCATAGACGAACCACGTGATGAGCGACCAGGTCTCTTTCGGGTCCCAGCTCCAGTACGTGCCCCAGGCGCTGTTCGCCCAGACCGCGCCGGAAATAATGCCCGCGGTTAGAAGAGGCCACCCGATGGCTATCATACGATAGGTCACATTGTCGAGCTCATCGAGGGAAGGTATATACTGCTTGAGCGCGACCTTGAGGCGGAGCCCCTGCGACCAGACGAATCCGAACATGGCGAGCACGGCCAGCCAGCAGATCACGACGACCGGGGCAGAGGAATTAATAAAGGTTGACTTGAATATCTGCTGCTTAAAGCTCTCTCCCGAGTGCAGGCTCTGAAAGATCAGATAATCCACTCCCATGAAAAGGAGCAAACCAGCGGCAAGCGTCACGCAAAGGGACCAGAAGAGATATACCTGAGACTTGTTTTTTGCCCCTCCCACGATGAGGTAAATAAACCAGGCAAGTATCAGGACCCCGAGCCCCATCCAGTAAGCGACCTTCACTTTCTCGCCCAGGCCGGCCAGGTAATACCCAAGGGGGACAAGTATGACAAGTACGCCCGCGGCAGAATAAAAGTTGGTCAAGGGACCGCGGTCTTCCGTGTCTATGATCAGGAAGATCATGCTGATAGCGAAGGCGACGGCGAAGGCGGCATACCCCAGAAAGCTCACGAGGACGTGATAGAACAGCCAGTTGCTCTTCAGCGCCGGCACGAGGGGTGTGATATCGGCATTGATACCGGCTACATTGATGAACGCGAGCGCGAGGAAAGCGACGGGCATCACGAAAGCGCCGAAGGCCCGCGTCTTATACTTGTACTCCACGATGAGATAGATGAGCACGGTGCTCCAGGTGAAGAAGACCAGAGACTCATAAAGATTGGACAGCGGTACTCTCCCGATGTCCATCATGTACGACACCTTCCACCTCAGCAGTATGGCCGTGGTCTGCAAAAGAATGCCGATGTACGTGACCGTCGAAGCGGCCACCCCGATCGCCTTCTTTTTCCTGAAGGCCAGATAGCTTATGTATAAAACCATCGCGATAAGATAACTCAGGGTTGCGACGGCAAAAAGTGTATCAGTGAATTTTGCGAGTGACACGGCACTTAAAGAGCTCTCCATCGTTTCCTCCGTCCTTCATGCATAAATGGTCTTATTTGGCCAACTCTTCCGCGATCTTACTGAACTCCCGCTCAAATCCCAGGCGGTTCCTGTTGGACGAACCTGCTACGGTAATGAGCGCGTGTCCCTTCTTGTCCTGTATCCTCACCCAGAGCTTTTTGTGTGAGCCGAAGAAAGCGATGACCGGGCCGACACACAGGAGAATGAACCCGATATAGACCACCCACACGCCGGGGTCCTTCGCCACCTGGAGGCCGGTGTACCGCGCCCCCCAGTAGCCTCCATACGTGATGACATAGTCTTCCGGCATCACAGGCTGGCCCTGGTCCACCTTCAGCACCGTGGTTTTATAGAGCATCTTCGTGCCTTTATATACCTCGAGTTCCACCGCGGGATTGATCATCTCATTGTTCTCGGTATGACGGAACATCACCTCGCCCGTGGAGGGGTCTCTGAACGCGAACGGCGCTATCCCCACCGGCCTGATCGTCCTGTTGATCGAGCTCACGAATTTTTCCGTGCCGGGATCGATAACAACGGTCTCGCCCGAGGAGGGCGCGCTCTTGGGCCGGATGTTGAGTATGATCTTGCCGCGCACTCCCGGCAACGGGCCGTAGCTGGATTGATAAAAGGTGATCCCATGGAACGTGAGAGGGTCGTTCACCCGGATGCGTTTCTGAAGAATGGGCCTTCCCTGCAGATCAAAAACGCTCAACGTGCTGTGATATTCCGACGGCATGCCCGTGGGCCCCGCGGCCCCGGAATAGTAATCCACATCAAAATTATCGCACCGCACGAAGAAGCCGAGCGGCATGGACGGCACCCCGCCTTGCGGGTCCATGACGACCCGGCTGTCACCGACGCCGAGCGATGCCATGATCTTGTCCCACAGGGGTTCGTTCCTCAAGTACACGACCTTTGAGACTTCTCCCTCAGGGAGGTTCAGGAATGCCTTGAACCCGAAGAACGAGCCGATGATCGCCCCGGCAAATATCAAAATAATGCTGAGGTGGGTGATGTACACGCCAAAGCGGCTGTAGAGGCCTTTCTGCGTATAGAGGTGCTGCACTCCCGGGCCGCCGGACACGAGGAAGCGGTACCGCCTCGACTTCAGCACCTTGGACGCGCGCGCCTCCGCCTTGTCCATGCCGCCTTTGAACGTTATTTCCTTCTTGAACGGCAGTGCCTTGAGCATCTCATCTTCGAGCGGCTTGAGCGGAGCCTTGACGATCTGCAATGTTTTGGGAAAACGTTCGAGCGTGCAGACCGCCAGGTTTGCGGTAAGGAAAAAGAGCAGGAGCACGAACCACGGGGTGTGATACATGTCGAACAGACCCAGTGTTTCAAGCACGTTCACGGTCGCCAGGCTGTATTCCTTCAGATACTGCTCGGTCGGCTGGCCCTGCTGGACAACGGTGCCGATGATCGACACGATCGCCAGAATAATGAGCAGCACCACGGCAAGCTTCACCGATGAGAAGAACTTCCAGACCTTTTCCGCGACAATCTCAACAAGACCCTTTTGATTTTCCACTGCTTGGCCCCCCGTTCATAGAACAAGTCTGGTTAAATTAGCACAATGACATGATGCTGTCAAGGGCTTTGGCGGGGTCCGCGGGAAGAACAAACTTCCTTGACTCTCCGGGCCCTCTGGACTATTATTCCTCATGATCACCGTGAAGCTCTTCGCCCTTTTGAAGGACAAGGCAGGCCGTGATGAGCTCCATATCGATGCCGGTCCCGGCACTGTTTCCGAGCTGCTCGAGGCTGTATCGCGCGGGTATCCGGCGCTGTCCGGAATGATCTCGGGCAACAGGATCCTCATCGCGGTGAACAGGGAATTTGCCAGGGGGGATGCGATGGTTAAAGACGGCGATGAAGTGGCCCTCATGCCGCCGTTCTCGGGAGGCGGGCAAAGACCCTCCGCGAACATCCGCATACAAAAAGGGCCCTTCTCTCTTGACAAAGAGATAGAGCGCCTGAAAAAATCTTCAAGCGCGATCGGCGCGGTCGTTACCTTTCTCGGAACGACCCGGGACATCTCGCAGGGAAAACGGGTCTCAAAGCTCGAATTCGAACACTATCCCGGCATGGCGGAAAAAAAGCTTGAAGAGATCAGAGAGAAAGCGCTGAAGGACTACGGGGCGATCGACGTGGTCATCATCCATCGGGTGGGCGTCCTGCCGGTGGGAGAAAATATCGTGCTGATCGCCGTTGCCGCAGGCCACCGCGACGAGGCGTTCAGGGCCTGCCGGTTCTGCATTGATGAATTGAAGCGGATAACGCCCATCTGGAAACGCGAAACAACGCCTGAAGGGGAAGTGTGGGTGGAGGAACATCCGTAACTGACCAGGAGACAGTATCCAGAATTCAGGAGTCAGGAGAGTTCAGCTTATTCTAACTTCTGACATCTGGCTCCTGGCTTCCGGCTCCTGCATCTTTACTTCTTCGCCGCCTTCTTGCCGTTCCGCAGGTAGACCACGCAGGTCTCGCAATTTCCTT
>DATDRO010000265.1:0-2438 GCA_035291685.1 Nitrospirota bacterium
AGCTCTTGATCTTGATGAGCGCGCCCACGATCTCCTTGTTCCCCACGCAGAACCCCACGCGCCAGCCCGCCATGTTGTAGCTCTTCGTAAGGCTGTAGAACTCGACGCCCACGTCCTTCGCGCCCTTTGCCTGGAGAAAGCTCGGCGCGCGGTAGCCGTCGAAGTTCAGGTCCGCGTACGCCAGGTCGTGAATAACGATGATGTTGTTCTCTTTCGCGAAATCCGCTATCTTCTGGAAAAACGCCACGTCCACGACCGTGGTCGTCGGGTTGTTCGGGAAGTTGATGATCAGCATCTTGGGCCGCGGCCAGGTGTTTTTATACGCCTCCTGCATGTCGGCAAAGAAGTCGCTGTCTTTCCTGAGCGGGATCGAGCGCACTTCGCCGCCCGCGATGATAACGCTGTAGGGATGGATGGGATAGGCCGGTGTCGTCGTGAGCACCACGTCGCCCGGCTCTATCGTCGCGAGCGCAAGGTGGGACAATCCCTCTTTCGAGCCGATGGTGACGACAGCCTCGGACTCCGGATCGAGGTCCACATCGTAGCGCCGCTTGTACCAGTCACAGACCGCCGCTCGGAGCTTGGTAATGCCCTTGGAGGCGGAATACCGGTGGTTCTTGGGGTTCTGGGCGGCCTCGATCAGCTTGTCCACGATGTGCTGAGGCGTACCCTGGTCGGGGTTGCCCATACCGAGGTCGATGATGTCCTCGCCGCGCCTGCGCGCCTCGATCTTCATCGAATTCACGATCGCGAAAACGTACGGCGGCAGCCGTTTTATCCTTCCGAACAGCTCAGGCATTGCTTTTCCCCTTTGTCAGTAATGCGAATTTTCTCTTCTAACCGTGCAATTTTTAGAGTAAAATTGATAATAAAACAGTATGCGGGTTTTGTCAATAAAAAATACTGCCGCGCGGATCGAACCAATTTCCATTTGATTTTTCAAGGCCGTTATGCTACGTTGACCTCATGATCACAGGCGACATCATAGCCGACTCGCAAAAGTACCTCATGAACACCTACGCGCGCCAGCCGCTCGTGCTCATCAAGGGCCGGGGCATGAAGGTCTTCGACTCCGACGGCCGGGAATATTATGACTACGTCGCGGGCGTTGCAACGAACAATCTCGGCCACTGCCACCCCCGCGTTGTCGTTGCGCTCCAGAAGCAGGCCCAGCGGCTCATGCACATCTCGAACCACTATCATAACGAGCCGCAGATCAATCTCGCGAAGATGCTCGTGAAACATTCCTTTGCGGACAAGGCGTTCTTCTGCAACTCCGGCACCGAAGCGATCGAAGGCGCGATCAAGCTCGCCCGGCGGTACGGCCGCGAGGTCCTGCGCCAGGACCGCTACGAGATCATCACCATGAGCGGCTCGTTCCACGGCCGCACCATGGGCGCGCTCTCGGCAACGGCCCAGGAAAAGATGCACAAGGGTTTTGCCCCCCTTGTCCCGGGCTTCAAATTCGTTCCGTTCAATGATATTGACGCGGTTGAACATGCGGTGAATGAACGTACCTGCGCCGTGCTCGTCGAACCCGTCCAGGGAGAGGGCGGAGTGAATGTGCCGTCCGACGTATACCTGAAAGCGCTCCGGCATATCTGCGACCACCACGGCCTTCTCCTGATGCTGGACGAGGTCCAGACCGGCATGGGACGCACCGGCAAGCTCTTTGCCTACGAACACTCGGGGATCACACCGGATGTCATGGCCCTCGCAAAGGGCCTCGGCGGCGGCATGGCGACCGGCGCGCTCGTCGCCTCGGACAAGGCGGCCCAGGCATTCACCCCGGGAGCGCACGGTTCCACATTCGGGGGAAACCCCCTTGCCTGCGCCGCGGCGATCGCGTCTCTTGAGGCGATCCTCGAGGACAATATCATCATCCAGGCAGTGGAGCATCTCAGCCGGCACTTCCTGCAGGGCCTGAACGACCTCAAGGTCAAGTATCCGTTTATCAAGGACGTGCGCGGCAAGGGACTTCTTATCGGCGCGGAACTGGACTTCGAGGGAAAAGATATCGTAACGGCCTGTCTCAAGGAAGGCTTTCTCATCAACTGCACCATGGAGAAGGTGCTCCGCTTTATGCCCCCGCTCATCGTGAGCGAGGAAGAGATAGATCTGCTCATCGAGACACTGGACAGGGTGTTCAAGAAACGCTGATTCTTTTTTTAAGACGGGATTTACAGGCGGCTTATCATATAAGCCGCCTCTTACTTTTTCAGCTCATCCCGGAATTTGGTGAAGGAAGAAGGCATCCCCCCGCTCGGCCGCGCAATCGCGCTAACGTGCGCGGTGTTGCCGGCGGGCTGCCAAAGGGGAATCAACGTAAACGCGTCGATTTTCGAAGCGGCGCGCGGGCGCTCCCAGGCGCGTCCTTCGCTCAGGGGCAGCCTTCTCCGCTGCTGCACCATAATTTGCGATGAGTCACTTTTTAAAAC
>DATDRO010000266.1:0-8176 GCA_035291685.1 Nitrospirota bacterium
TCGGGTTATGAGCCCGACGAGCTACCGGACTGCTCCACCCCGCGATAAGGTGTGTATAATAAACATCGTGGGGACGATTGTCAAGTTAATTATGGGGTGATCTTCATTACGGCGCAAACAACATCAACCACCGGGCCAAAGGACGGGAAAACCGGCAGCTCGCCGGCAGGACCCGGGCATCCTGTTGCCGCAATCCCCGGTTGACAAAAGCGGGTTGTTTGTTCTATACTTTATAATAAAAGTGGTAGATACAACAATTTACAGGAAGCCTCGGGGTGCGTACGGTGAACACTCGGCCGGTCATTTTCTTCATAGTATCGCTGCTTTTCTGGCTCCCTCTCCAGCCTGCCCGCGCGGATATCTATCAGTATACTGATGAAAAAGGCGTTGTCCATTTTACGAATGTCAGCGGCGGCGGCAAAAACCATAAAAAAGTAAGATCAGAACCGGAAAGCGTCCCTGTTTCCAGACCGTCCGCCCCGGCCCCCTCCTCGCCGGCCGGCGCCGCTCCGTCGGTCGCAAGCATACCGGCCGCTTACATCGATATCATTAATGTCGCATGCGACCGGTACGGCGTTGACCCGTTGCTCGTTCACGCGATCGTGAAGGTGGAATCGGATTTTAACCCCTACGCACTCTCTCGGAAAGGCGCGATGGGTCTCATGCAGCTCATGCCGCAGACCGCGGTGGAGATGAACGTCAAGAACTCATTCAGCCCGCATGAAAATATCGAGGGCGGCGTCAAATACTTGAGATACCTGATGGACCGCTACGAAGGGAACCTGTCACTCGCGCTGGCGGCGTACAATGCCGGAGAAAACTCCGTGAAGAGATGGGGGACCATCCCCCCTTTCAAGGAAACCAAGCGCTATGTGGAAAGAATATTAAAGATCTATAATGGACAGGGAAAAACGTTCACTCCCCGGTACACGATCTACATCGGCTACAGCGAGGACGGCTCCCTGCTGCTCACCGATAATCCCCATAACCACCAGAACAAGGCCCTGAAAAGAAAGACCGTGAAAGGGCTGTGATCTCCGAATAACAGAGCGTGCCCAGGCGGCCCTCGCACACAGGCAGATCCTGAGCGCTCGACACGCTCAAGCGCGCTTCACCCGTCGTGTGGATTGCCTTCCCATCCCAAAGCGGCGCGAGCAAAGCGATTACGCCGCAGAGAGACAGAAATTCTTCGCGAAGAGGGCTTCCCTCGTATGTTGGCGCGCCGCGTGACGGAGCGATGGAACTGCCTGTGAGCATCAATGTCTATTTTCCAAAGTCAAACCCATACCACCTTTTCAAAATCCTGCATGCCTTCCACAACAATATTCATCGTGCCCCGGTGTCCGACCTTGAGCTCGGATTCAAGGTTATACTGCTTGAGACAGGTGCCGCAGGAATAGATCTCCACGCCCATTGTTTCCATGTCCTTCAACAGCCCCACGATGTCCGGATCGACCGTGGTCAGGTTCACTCCCGTGTTCAGAAAGAACAGCGTGTGCGGAAGCTGCTTGTACACCTTCATGGTCTCGAAAAAGGCCTTCATCAGGATCTTTCCCAGCGCTTCCTCCCTGCCCATGACGTCGCTGCCGACAACAAGCAGCAGTTTCTTTTTTAATTCTTTTGACTCCGAACTCCTAACTCCGAGCTCCGAACTTGTTTGACACGCGTAGCCCTTAACGATCTTGACCTTCCAGTCCCTGCCTGCTCTCGCCGTTTCCGCGAACATTCCGTTCTGCGCGGCAAAACCGGCGACATTGAGGGCCGAGTCCTCGTTGTCCACGAGGACCTCGACAATGCCTTCTCCTATTTTTGAGAGCGCCTCCTCGGCCATCATCACCGGCTTGGGACAGCCCTGGCCGCGCGCATCGACTGACATAAAGACCTCCTTGAGACTGCATAGCGCATGGTGCATGGAGCATAGGGTATGAGATCCTGCTCTCTGCCCTCTTACATTCACCTCTCCACAACGATCTTCCCTGCTTCGCCTTCCATGACCTCACCTATCACCGACCTGGTCTCCACGCCCCGCGCTGCGAGACCCGCCAGAAGTCCGTCAAGTTTATCCGGCGGGACCGCGATGAGCAGCCCACCCGAGGTCTGCGCATCAGCAAGCATCAGCTTCTCGTCCTCGGTTATCCCCGCGGCCCAGACGACCTTGTCGCCTACATACCGGAGATTCGCCCGCGTGCCGCCGGGTATGCTGGTCTTTACCAGTTCCCTGACGCCCGGAATGAACGGTATCGTTGAGAACGTCAGGCGCGCGCGCGCTCCGCTGGTGTGAAGCATCTCGTGCAGATGGCCGAGCAATCCGAAGCCGGTTATATCGGTCGCGCCCTTCACCCCGGCCTCTACCATGGCATCGGACGCATGCTTGTTGAGCGTCTTCATGTTCCGCACGGCAACGGCGATAAGCTCCCCGGAGGCCTTCCCGGCCTTGATGGCCGTCGAGATGATCCCGATCCCGAGCGGTTTTGTCAGCACAAGCCGATCACCCGGTTTCGCGCCGCTTTTGAGCGCCATCTTCCCGGGATGAACGATTCCGGTCACGGCCATGCCGTACTTGGGCTCGCGGTCGTCGATGGAGTGGCCGCCGATGATGCTCACTCCGGCTTCCATGGCCTTCTCGGCCCCGCCCCGCATGATCTCGGCAAGCACGTCCATGGGCCCCTCCTTCGGAAAAGCCACGAGGTTCAGCGCCGTGAGCGGCTTTGCCGCCATCGCATAGATGTCGCTCAGGGCATTCGCCGCGGCGATGGCCCCGAAATCGTAGGGGTCGTCGACAATGGGCGTGAAAAAATCCACGGTCTGCACGATGGCCGTGTCATCCGTGATCTTATAGACCCCTGCGTCGTCCTCCGTACCCACGAGAACACGCGGATCGGTGATCCTGGGCAGTGTCTTGAGTATCTGGTCCAACACCTTTGGACCAAGCTTGCACGCTCAACCCGCGCCGTGGCTCAATGACGTAAGTTTGATCTTTTCGTGTGTCTCTTTGAGGTCGGCCATAATGTCTCCCTCCGCGGAGCGTAGCGGTATAAAATAACATCATGTTTCTCGTTGAGTCAAATTGCAAATGCCGATTGAACTCAGCAGGATGTATAGGAATATTCTATGGCAGGGCGCGTCCGGCAATTACCCGGGCCCGATGCTGCGGTTTATTCAGAACATGCTGAACTTAAAATATTTTTTCGGCTGTTCCCTCATATCCTTCACGAGAGCGTTGATCTCTTTTAGTGTTGATTGCAATTCCTCCGTGAGCTCCTTGCTGCTGACGAGCCTCCCGACCGATCCTTCTTCTTTGTTGATCTTGTCGAAAATCATATTCAGTTTGGACGCGGCCGCATTCACATTCTCATACAGGCTCTCGTCGTCGATCAGCCTGTTCACCGTGCCCTTTGACGAGGCAAGCCTTTGGGAAAAGGCATCGAGGGACTGTGATGCCTTTACAAACCTTTCGTAGAGCGCCGGATCTTTGAAGATCTTGTTCACCGTCCCTTCGGAGGCCTTGAGGGTCTCGGCGAACAGCCTGATGTCCCTCGCAGACGAGGACAGATCATGATACAGGGTATCATCTTCCAGCAGCCTGCGGAGGGAGCCTTTTTTCCCCCCGACCCCTCCGACCAGTTGTGATAATTGTTCGTCTATCTCAAGCCGCGTTGACCCCTTGATGGTATCTCTTGGTCTGAGGCCCTCTGATTCCTTCGAGCCGGAACTCACCTCAATGTATTTGTCGCCAAGGAGACCGAGGGTCAGGATGCTCGCCTCGGAGTCTTTCTTAAGATGGGCAAGCGCTTCGCTATCGATCTTCATGGTGGCCGTGATCATATCTCCGGTAAAGCTGATGGACTTGACCGCCCCTATCTGGACCCCGGTAAACCACACCGGCGCCCCGGACCGCAGTCCCTTCACATCACGGAATGTGGCATAGATCGCCGCCTGCGGCGCGAACAAGCCCTGGATATTTCCGGCAAACAGTATCGCGAACAGGAGAATGAGAAGGGCGCCGGTGACCACAATGCCGACCTTCAGTTTTGACCACGCAAGCTGTTTTCGATAATCGTACATTCGACCTCCCCACAGTGGTATACGCTTTAGTCTTTTACCGGTAAATTTCCCGCAAGAACAACGAAAGATATTGCTTTGCCTACGCAGGGGTCGCAGCCTCTGCACGATAGACACGCTGGAGCGTGCTTCACATAGTAATGTTTAACGTTCAACAGCCGACCGTTAACAGTTGTCGGTCATAAATCTGTTTCTTTGGGCACGCTGCGCGTCAGAGTGAAGGGGCTGCGACCCCTTATTCCCCCCGTTTGCCCGGATCACGGTAAAAGCTCCTTGATGAACTTCCGGAGACCGGGATCGCCGGTACGCGTGAGCGCGTCGAGACCGCCGTCGAACACGATCTTGCCGTCCTTGAGATACAGGAACCGCTCGGCCACCCGCGCAGCCGCCTCCACGTCATGCGTAACGATGATGAGCCCTCTCCTTTCGGGCGGGGTCCCGGAGGAGAGCTCGTTTATCAAATTGCTGATATTGTCCGCGGTAATGGGATCGAGCCCTGAGGTCGGTTCATCATAGAGCATCATTTCCGGTTCGCACGCGGCGAGAGACCGGGCGATCGCCACCCTCCTCTGCATCCCGCCGCTCAGTTCATCGGGCATGAGGTCGATCGCCTCCTCAATGCCCACCCTCCTCAGAAGATCCCGCACCCTTCTCTCTATCTCTTCCTCGGGATGCTTTGAGAATTCCCGCAGACAGAAGGCGACATTTTCCCGCACATTAAGGGAATCAAAGAGCGCGCCCTCCTGGAACACGATGCTGAATTTCATCCGGCTTTGCCGGAGTTCGGACTCGGGAAGGAAGGTGATGTCCCGGCCGTCTATCACGATCCTGCCGCTGTCGGGACGTACGAGACAGAGCAGGAGCTTGAGGATCGTCGTCTTTCCCTCTCCGCTTTCGCCGAGCACGGCGATCTTTTCGGAAAAGTTCGCCTTGAAATTGATCCCGTCGAGCACCCGGCGGCGGTTATAGGAAAGCCTGAGATCCTGCAGCTCGATCATGCCTGCATCCCCAGAACGATGAACAGTATCCGTGTCAACAAAAAGTCCGTTATGATGATCATGATGGTGGAGAGCACGACCGCCGTGGTCGTCGCCTGCCGGAGGCCCCGCGCCCCTCCCCGGGTCGCGAGCCCCATATAGCAACTGATGCAGGCGATCACAAACCCGAAGATGAACGGTTTCACGATCCCTGAAAAAATATTCTGAAAGTTCATGATCGCCCTGATCTGGCTCCAGTAGAAAGAACCGCTCTGGTGGCTCACAAAGACCGAAATATAATATCCGCCGAACAGGGAGACGGCATCACCGATGACCGTGAGGAGCGGAAGCATGATCGTGGAGCTGAGCACCCTCGGCGTGACCAGTTTCTTGAACGGGTCGATCCCGAACACCCTCAGCATATCCACCTGGTGGCCGAGGACCATGGAGCCGATCTCGGAGGCCATTCCGGACCCGACCCGTCCCGCGTAGCTGAGCGCGATGGCAACCGGGCCGATCTCCCTGATGATCGATATTCCGACGATCTTCCCGGTGTACATCTTGAGCCCCAGCGAAGAAAGCTCCGTGGATATCTGGAGAGAGAGGGCCATGCCGATAAAGAGCGAAACGAGGACCACGATAAAAAAAGAGCCGGCGCCCGCGTAATCCATCTGTTCTATCGTATCCCGGAAGTAAAAGGGCTTGCGAAAAACCCCGAGAAGGGCTTTCCGGGACAACTCATAAAAATTTTGCAGCTCTACAAAAAGTCGTTGTGGTTTCATATAATAATGACGACGAAGCGAACGCAGCAGAAATTTTATGTTTATATATTAGCATCTATCGCCCGGTCTTTCAACCGGACGCTGACAATAATCTTTGAATCCCGGAATAGACACTGCAGACATCGAATAGCGCGATCCGGCAGCCCCTGAGCGCCCGGCGCGTTCAAGCATGCTGCGCAGATCTGGTGATGAGCATGGGGGCGTTTCCAGATAGCCGAAGCATAACGTTCGAAGAATTACCGTAATTTGGCGCGCCACGCGACAAAGCAAAGGGGCTGCCGGATCGCGCTATCCCGTAATCTGCAAGGTCTATTTTGAGGTTGAAAGAACCCGTTGACCTGACTCATCTGAGCGTATAGACTATAATCATGGCTCTGAATAAAATTCCACGCTTTTAATACTAAAGACTGAAAGGAGTTTTTATGCCTCAAGGCTGTTTCATCGGCATAGACCAGGGGAGCAGTTCCACCAAAGCGCTCGTTGTCAGTACGGAGGGCCAAATTGTCTTTCAGGCCAGAAAGAACTTGCAGCCTCCTTTCAGAGAAGGTCTCCGCATAGAACAAGATCCCCTTGAGATCCTGAGGTCGGTGCAGGAGGCGTTGAACGAATCCGCCCTGTCCGTATCATCTTCGGGATTTGCCGTCCTCGGGATCGGCCTCGCCTGTCAGCGGTCGTCCTGCCTGATCTGGAACGGATCAACAGGAGAACCGCTCTCACCGATCATAAGCTGGCGGGATACGAGGGGGACTGATCTTGTGAACAGCCTCTCGGAAAAAGCTTCCCACATCTTCGAGACCACGGGCCTGCCTCTCACGCCGTACTATTCCGCATCCAAGTTCCGCTGGCTCAAGGACAACATACCTGCGGCCAAGCAGAGCCAGGCCGTCTTCGGAACGCTCAGCAGTTTTCTGGTCCAGCGGCTCACCGGGGGCTCCCAGGCAGTGATAGACCAGACCAATGCCGCCCGGACACAGCTCATGAACATACATTCTCTCGAATGGGACCCGGAGCTCATGAAGCTCTTCGGCCTTTCCGGCATCACGCTCCCCGAGATCACGCCTACCGCCCATGCCTTCGGAACAGTACGATTGTCCGGCGGCACAGCCCCTCTCCTCGCCTGCATCGGCGATCAACAGTCTGCAATGCTCGGCCTCGGCGTCACGGAAAAAGGAAACGGGGGGATCAATTACGGAACAGGCGGTTTCCTTATGGTGAATACCGGTAATGCCCTGACACCGGCAAAGGGTTTGATGGCATCGATCCAGTATTCCACGGAGAAGGAACGATTCTACCTGCTCGAGGGAAGCGTCAACGCTGTGGGTGAAGCGCTCGAGTGGCTCCGCGCCCGCCTCGGCCTGTTCAAGGAATATTCGGAAGTGGACGACCTCTGCTGGAAGGCATTGACCGATGTGGTCGTCTTTATCGGGTTGAACGGGACCGGCGCCCCGCACTGGGAGGCCGGCATCTCCAGCTCCATACACGGCCTCACCATCGAGAGCGCCGCGGCGGACATCGTCCGCGGGACCATAGAAGGCATCGCGTTCTTCATGAAGGACATTGCGGAAATAATACGGTCAGCCGGCATCGAGCCGTCTTCATTCGCGTTCTCCGGAGGTCTCGCGTCAATAAGTTATCTGGCGCAGGTCCAGTGTGATCTGCTCCGGAAGAACGCCGTGATGAGCTCGGAGCAGGAGGTCTCTGCCCTGGGCGCCGCGCTTCTCGCAGGCCTTCAACACGGCACGTGGACCTCAACAGACATCAAAAAGCTTACCTCACAGGGAGAGACCGTGAACGGCGAGGCAAACCCGGGCGCGGAGCGGCGGTACAAGCGCTGGAAAGAGCTCCACCGGATGACGAAGGAATTGGACCGGATTTAAAATCAGCATAGTGCATGGAGCATGGAGCAGCATAGAGGAACATCTTTCGTGCTCATGCTCTGCGCCATGCCCTCTGCCCTTTGCTCATAGCCGAAGCAAGCTTCGTAACCGTAACCGCTTGATGCCTTTCCCCTTATTTCTTCCCTTTTTTCTTCTTCCCCTTAACCTTCAGGTCAATGACGTCACGCATCTCCGCAAGGTTGTTCGTCAGCTCCCACCATCCGAGTTTGAAGGAGGTATAATCAGGCGCTCCGGTCATGGCGGACGCATAGCGTATGGTGCTGGAATAGAAGAGCCACTGTTTGACCCAGCGCTGTTCTATGGGCTCATCAAAGGGATTTTTTTTGTCCTCGATACCCAGCGCCCATGCCTCGGACACCAGTTGCGTGGCGGCGGCGGTCATCGCGTCCGTCTCTTTCACCGTGCTCGCAAGCTTCGCAAAATGACCGTTGATCCAGTCCGTGCTGTGGCAGCCGTT
>DATDRO010000267.1:0-5459 GCA_035291685.1 Nitrospirota bacterium
GCTGAGATAAAGAAAGGGATGGCAGAGGCGCAAGGCCGGCTCAAGGTCTCCGGCGTGGAGGCGAGCTGGACAAGGCCGGAAGGCATACACCTGACGCTGAAATTTTTAGGCGAGGTCGTGGAGCAAAGAATACCGGAAGTCATGAATGCCCTTGCCCTCGCAGTTAAGGGTATGGACCGGTTCCGGATCGAGATTGCCGGGGTCGGAGCATTTCCAAACCCGAAGAACGCGCGGGTGGTATGGATCGGCGTTTCAGGAGATATTGAAAGACTCAGTTCACTTCAGTCTTCCGTCGAAGAGGCGATGTCGGGAATGGGCATGGAGCGGGAAGACAGGAAGTTCACGCCGCACCTCACGCTCGGGAGAATAAAATATATCCGGTCGCGTGACGCGTGGGTGAACGCGCTGGATGCAATGAAAGATATCCGGCTTTCGGGTTTCGACGCGGAAGCGGTCAGTCTCATGAAAAGTGAGCTCCAACGCTCCGGCGCAGTGTATGCGGAGATCGGGAGAGTGGAGTTGAAATAGGCGAAGGACGAGGGCTATGGAGCGAGCCGACCGTGTCGGCGTTCATGGTGACGGCAACGCGGTTGCCTTGGTCCAAACTTAAAGGATAGCGGTGAAAGGAGATATACCATGGCGGACAAGGATAGAATGAAAGCGTTGGAACTGGCGGTGACCCAGATCGAAAAGCAGTTCGGCAAGGGATCCATCATGCGCCTCGGCAGGGAGGACGTACCCGCGGGCATTCCCGCGATCTCGACCGGATCCCTGGGCCTCGACATCGCCCTCGGCGTGGGCGGCGTGCCGCGCGGCAGGGTTATTGAGATCTTCGGCCCCGAGTCCTCGGGCAAAACGACGCTCGCGCTCCACATCATCGCGGAGGCGCAGAAGGCCGGTGGACAGGCAGCCTTCATCGACGCGGAACATGCGCTCGATATCACCTACGCCCGCAAGCTCGGCGTGCGCACGGATGATCTTCTCATCTCTCAGCCGGACACGGGCGAACAGGCGCTCGAGATCACCGAGACCCTCGTGCGGAGCGGCGCGATCGATGTTATCATTGTCGACTCCGTGGCTGCGCTTACCCCCCGCGCTGAGATCGAAGGCGAAATGGGAGACGCGCATATGGGGCTTCAGGCAAGGCTCATGAGCCAGGCGCTCCGCAAGCTCACCGGCGCGATCAGCAAGTCAGCGACCACGCTCATCTTCATCAACCAGATACGCATGAAGATCGGCGTGATGTTCGGAAATCCGGAGACGACCACCGGAGGCAATGCCCTCAAGTTCTACGCTTCCGTACGGCTCGACATCCGCAGGATCTCGGCCATCAAGGAAGGCGAGGACGTGACCGGCGGAAGGGTGAAGGTCAAGGTCGTAAAAAATAAGATCGCGCCTCCCTTCCGGTCCGCAGAATTTGATATAATGTTCAATGAAGGTATTTCCAAGCTCGGCGAGATCATCGACATGGGCGTGGACAAGGGCATTGTGGAGAAGAGCGGGGCATGGTTCTCGTACAGCGGTACGAGGATCGGTCAGGGAAGGGAAAACGTTAAACAATTCCTTTCCGAACATCCTGATATGTCTTCGGAGATCGAGATCAAGGTGAGACAGGCGAGCGGGATCACGGTCCCCGGTTCGTCTCCTGTTGAGAACCCTGCGGCGTCGAAAGAGAAAGAGGATGTTCCGGCCCCGGAGCGGGGCGGAAAGTCCCTACGGGGACAGAAAGCGGAGAAACACGTGGAGGCGTAGATGAATCTCAATGATCTGCTCAAGATTACCTTTGAAAGACGCGCGTCCGATCTGCACATCAAGGTCGGAGTGCCGCCGATCCTGAGGATCGACGGAAGACTGGTCCCGCTTGAGACCGAAAAAAGGCTCACGCAGGAGGATGCGCTTACCATTGCCTTCGGTATCATGAACAACACACAGAAGACGAAATTCAAGGAGAAGAACGAGCTCGATATGGCCTACGGCGTGCCGGGTCTCGGCCGCTTCCGCGTGAACGTGTTCCAGCAGCGCGGCAGCGTGGGCATGGTCTTCCGTTCGGTGCCGTCGAAGATATTGAACTTCGAGGAGCTTATGCTCCCCACCGTGCTCTCGAAGATCGCCCAGGAGCAGCGGGGCATGATCCTTGTTACCGGCACGACGGGAAGCGGAAAATCCACGACCCTCGCGGCGATGATCGACCATATCAACGCGACCAGAACGGCGAACATCGTTACGATCGAAGATCCCATAGAATTCCTCCATCGTGACAAAAAGAGCATCGTAAACCAGCGCGAGATAGGTTCGGACACGTTTAATTTCAGCGATGCTCTGCGGAGCGCCCTGCGGCAGGACCCGGACGTCATTCTCGTGGGCGAGATGCGGGACTTTGAAACGATATCGACGGCGCTGACGGCGGCCGAGACCGGTCACCTTGTGCTCTCCACCCTGCATACCGTGGACGCGGCCGAAACGATCAACCGCATCATCACCGTTTTTCCGCCGTATCAGCAGAAGCAGGTGCGGATGCAGGTGGCCTCGGTGATCAAGGGTATCGTCTCTCAGCGTCTTGTTGCCAAGGCGGACGGCACCGGGCGCGTTCCCGCGGTTGAAGTAATGCTCGGAACGCTGACCGTGCGCGAGGCGATCATCGACCAGGACAAAACGCGCCAGATACCGGGTATCATAGCCTCCGGTCTCGTCCACTACGGGATGCAGACCTTTGACCAGTCTCTCCTTATGCTCTATAAGAAAGGGATAATAACCTATGATGAGGCGCTCCTGACGGCGAGCAACCCCGATGACTTTGTCTTGAAAGTAAAAGGTGTGCAGTCAACAAGCGACCTCACGTGGGAAGCAGACGAAAAGGCGAGGCGTGGACAGAGGAGCAGCCCTGCTTCGGCCCCGAAGGAAGGGGAAGCGAAGGAGTATAAACCGCCGGCGTCGGGGAGCGATTTTAAGATAGACCGGTTTGGGGACAAGTAGCGAAGTGCGGACTGCGGAGTGCGGAATTCGTAATTACCCCTCACCCCAACCCTCTCCCTCAAGGGGAGAGGGGGAACAGAAAGTACGCTCTCCTCTCGGGGGCGAGGATCAAGGTGACGGGGAATATGGCAACATGGTTGCCTCGGTCCAAAACGCAGACAGGAATGAGAAGGAACTGGACCGGGCCCGGAACGCGGCATACCGCTGTCTTACCTATCGGCCGAGGAGCCGCGCCGAGATAGAAGCAAAGCTTCGCGATAAAGGCTTTGATGAAGCGGTAATTCATAATACACTCTCCGGCTTGGTCCGTCTCGGATATCTCGACGACGAAAAGTTTGCCCGCCTGTGGGCCGAAAGCAGAGTTCGGCTTCGCGCGTTCGGCCGGCGCAGGATAGATCGCGAGTTACGGGAGAAGGGTATTGACCCTTCGATCGTTCAAGAAGCGCTTGATGAAATTTTTACCGTTGAACAGGAAATCGATATTGCGGAAAAGGCTGCAGCCAGAAAAGTAAAGGGGATGCAGTTCCTCGACCGGGAGACGCGACGCAGACGGCTTGCGGGCTTTCTCGAGAGAAAAGGTTTTCCGTATGACGTGATACGCGATGTATTAAAGAAAACCGATTGACAGCTGGTCCATTTGCCGCAGATAGTAAATAAGCTCATTGCTGATAGCAAACCAAGAGCTACGAGCTATGAGCTGATTTGCTATCCGTAGCATCGTACTTACAATATTCAAGGAGCAGGCTTTGAGATCAAGTGAACTGAGAAAACTTTTTTTGGATTACTTCGCTGAGCGGGGGCACAAGGTGGTGCCGAGCTCGTCCCTCGTTCCGAGGAACGACGCGACGCTCCTGTTCACGAACGCGGGCATGGTGCAGTTTAAAGGCGTCTTTCTCGGCGATGAGAAGCGGGACTACAAGCGCGCCGTGACGAGCCAGAAGTGCATGCGGGCGGGCGGCAAGCACAACGATCTCGAGAACGTCGGGCACACCGCAAGGCACCATACGTTCTTCGAGATGCTCGGCAATTTCTCTTTCGGCGATTACTTCAAAAAAGAGGCGATCGCGTATGCCTGGGAGCTTCTCACCGTCGTCATCAAACTTCCAAAGGAAAAACTGTGGGTCACGATCTATAAGGACGACGACGAGGCCTTCGACCTCTGGAGGAACTTCGCAAAAGTCCCTGCCGACCGGATCGTTCGCCTGGGAGAGAAGGACAACTTCTGGCAGATGGGCGATACCGGTCCCTGCGGCCCATGCTCCGAGATCCTGATCGACCAGGGACCGGAGGTGTCGTGCGGGAAATCCACCTGTGCCGTGGGATGCGACTGTGACCGGTACCTCGAGATATGGAACCTCGTGTTCATGCAGTACAACCGTGACGAGACCGGAAAGCTTACGCCCCTTCCCAAACCGAGCATCGACACGGGCATGGGCCTTGAACGGCTCGCCGCGGTGACCCAGGGCGTGAAGAGCAACTTCGAGACCGACCTGTTCAAGCCGCTCATCAAGCAGATCGCGGAGCGTGCGGGCGTGCCGTACCACAAGGACCACCAGGCCGACATCTCCTACCAGGTCATCGCCGACCACCTCCGGGCCATTACGTTTCTCGTCTCGGACGGCGTGCTCCCCTCGAACGAGGGCAGGGGGTATGTGCTCAGGCGGGTCATCCGGCGGGCGAGCCGTTACGGAAAGCTCATCGGCATCGATAAGCCTTTCCTCTTTAAGCTCACGGGCGTGGTGGTGGACGGGATGCGGGACGCATATCCGGAGCTCGCGGACAGCCGTGAACACGTGGCAAAGGTAACGCTTCTCGAAGAAGAGCGTTTTGCCTCGACACTTGATGCGGGCCTCGCTCTCCTGAACGACTCCGTGTCAAAACTCAAGGCCGACGGCAAGAACGTGATTCCCGGAGAGGTACTCTTCAAACTCTACGATACCTTCGGTTTCCCCCTGGACCTTGCCGCGGACATGGCAAGAGACATGGAACTGACGCTGGACGAAGAGGGTTACCGGCGGTCCATGGAGGAGCAGCGTGTCAAGGCAAGGGCATCCTGGGCCGGCGCAGCGGTCGAAAAAATAAAACCCGTATACAAAGAGATCGCCGGCAAGGTTCAAAGACCCCTGTTCACCGGATACGAAACGACCGAAGACAGCGGCGAGATCCTCGCCCTGATAAAAGGGGATGCGGCGGTCGCGGAAGCTCACGACGGTGACGAGGTAGAGATCGTCCTCGACAGGACCCCCTTTTACGCAGAATCGGGCGGCCAGGTCGGAGACAAAGGCGAACTTCTGGGCGAGGCCGCCAAGTTTGAAGTGCTGGGCACGGTAAAGCCCCATGAAGACCTGATCGTGCACAAAGGCAGGGTGAAAAAGGGGACATTCAGGACAGGCGACGCAGTGCTTGCCAGGGTGGATGCAGAGGCGCGGGCTGAGACGGCGCGGCACCATACGGCCACGCACATTCTTCACGCCACGCTCCGCTCC
>DATDRO010000268.1:0-2160 GCA_035291685.1 Nitrospirota bacterium
ACACAAGAGCTTGTCAGGCAGAAAGAGATTTTCGGCCAGGACATGGCCGCGCTGGCCGAGGCACAGAAGAATTATCAAGCGCTTGTTTCCGAATTCCAGAAGACCCGCCATGACGAACTGTCCGAGCAGGAGACGAAGGCCGCGTCGCTGTTCCAGGAACTGGTGAAGGCCGAGCAACGGAGCGGCTTGCAGACCCTCACGGCGCCGATCGATGGCGTCGTCCAACAGCTTGTGGTCCACACCGTCGGCGGCGTCGTGACGCCCGCTCAGCAGTTGATGGTGGTGGTGCCCAACGAGCATCAACTCGAGGTCGAAGCCCTGGTGGAAAACAAGGACATCGGTTTTGTAAAGGAGGGCCAGGACGTCGAGATGAAGATTGAGACTTTTCCCTTCACCCGCTACGGCCTCATCGATGGCCGGATCGTCGATGTCTCCACCGATGCCGTGCAATTGGAGAAAGGCGGCTTAATCTATCCTGCGCGGGTAAGCTTGGCCCGCTCCGTCATTCAGGTGGACGGCAAGCCGGTCAAGCTTGCTCCGGGCATGGCCGTCACGGCCGAAATCAAGACCGGGCAGCGGCGGCTGATCGAGTTCTTCCTGAGCCCCTTGCTGAAGTCTGTCCAGGAAACCGCGCGGGAGCGGTAATCGAGGGGCTGTGTTGCAAGGCTTTCTCGCAAGCGAGTTATATCAAATGATAGCATTTGATATCATTTGATGTTACCTTGATCGGAAGGAGGTGTATGCATGAAAACATTGGATGTCCCGGTCGGGGCAAGGATTCCCCAGGCGCTGAAGAAGAAACTCGATCAGTTTTGCCAGGAGCATGGGCTAAAGATGGGCTATGTGGTTGCGGCAGCGCTGGAAGACAAGTTGGGCGAACTGGAGGAAGAACTTGACGATCGCGCTCTGGGTCGGGAGAGGCTAAAAGACGCGGATTTTGTGCCGCAGGATGAATTTACCCGTTATGTGAAACGGCGGCGTGCATCGCGCTGATGTACAGGCTGCTATTTGCGAAGAGAGTTTTCAAGGACTTAGACAGGCTTCCGCAAGATGATTTTGAACGGATAGAGAACAGCATCCAGATGTTGAACCAGAACCCTTTGCCTGCCGGCTCTAAAAAACTTGTCGGTGAGCGGAACATGTATCGGATCAGACAGGGCGTGTATCGAGTAATTTACACGGTTGATCACAAACTGAAAGAAGTGCACATTTTAGGTGTGCGCCACCGCAAGGATTCTTATCGATAGCAACGCTATCGGTTGTCTATGGGCGGAAGGGGTTAGCGAGTCGCAGTCTGGGGAGGCGCCGGGAGGGGAGCCGGCTTTTTCTTCGCCGCCTTCGCGGCGGGTTTGGTTTTTATCTCGTTCGTTTGGGTGCCCACTCTCGCCGGTTCGCCTCCGGCTCTCACGGGTTCAGGTTCCGTTTTCGCTCCTGCTGTCGTCTCGGGCGCCACGTCCAGAACGATGTGTTCCGAGAGGAACACGTGGCTGACGATCTTACGCGCGCCGCTCACACGGGCGAGCGCGATCACCTGATCGAGCTCGGTCCGGCTTTTGGCTATGCCCAGGACATAGACGACACCGTTCGCCGCACGCACCTGATAGTCGACCGAACTCACATCCGGCGCCAACACCATTCGGGCCGCCAGCGTGTTCTCGATCAGCAGGTCCTTGGGGAAGGACTTCAACCAACTCTCATCCGTGACCTGGATCTCATTGTAAAGCTCACGGACGCCGTCGACCCGGCGGGCCAGCTCTTCCACCTTCTGCCGGGCCTCCGCGTCCTTGACGGACCCCGTCAGCATCACCCTGCCTTGATAGACGTCGGTGCTGACGCGCAGCAGAAGCGCTTCGTCGAGAAGGGCGTGGTTGATTGTGTTCTTGATGCTCAAGTCATCCAGAACGTTGAACAACGAGCGGTCGGCAGAGATCGCCCGGCCGAGGTTGAGGCCGTGATTGAGGCCGTTGTTCGCGACCGTCGGGATCCACGAACTGCATCCCGTGAGCAGGCCGCACATCACCATCAGGCCGACAGCGCCACGCTTCATATACGAGATCCCCCCCACTGGTTGCGTAGCATAGCATACCCCGTACGAAAAGGCACGGGTTTCTGCCCTAAGGTTTCTTTCCTCGCGGGTGCGGCTTCGCTCCCTTGGCCGGT
>DATDRO010000269.1:0-4929 GCA_035291685.1 Nitrospirota bacterium
CTACTTCCGAGATCGATTCCTTGATGGGCTTGCCCATTTCACGGGTCATGATCTCCGCATATTTCCGTTTTTCCGTCCTGAGATGGTCCCCCAGTTTCTTGACATATGCTGCCCGTTCTGAAGCCGGCAAATCCCTCCACCTATGGAAGGCCTCGCGGGCTTTCTTGATCTCCCTCTCGACCTCCACAGGGGTCATGAGAGTAAACTCCTTGATCACCTGTTCGGTGTAGGGATTGATAGATTGTATTTTCATCGGTTCAGTGTAGGTTTTTTTAATTGCACGAACTGCCATGATACTCACCTCCTGTTTCATCCGTCCTCTGCGGCTCAATTTTTATGCGGCATCTCTCGTTCTCTGTTGGACCGGCACATAGGTGCAGCCCATCCGGCCGCAGTAGTGACCAACATATTCCGAGGCCGGCCTGTACAGCGCGGGCTTTTCCTGCGCCTCGGCGAATTTCTCCTCGATGATATGCGCGGTCCACCCCGCTATTCTCGACACGGCAAAGACCGGCGTCATAAGGTCACCCGGAATGCCCATCAGATGGTAGACCGATGCGCTGTAAAAATCCACGTTCGGCTTGATCGTCGTCTTCCCCCGTTTTTCGAATTCGCTGACCGCCGCATCTTCTATCCGGGTCGAGAGCCGATACCACTTCTCCTGACCGAGTTTCTTCCCCAGCCGCTCGCTCATTTCTTTCAGAAACTTTGCCCTGGGGTCCGTGGTCTTGTAGACTGCATGGCCCATGCCCATGATCTTCCGGCCGCTGTCGAGCTGTTTCCTCACCCACCCGGGAATGTCTTTTTCATTCTCCACTTCTTTGAGCATCTTCATGACCTCGGCATTGGCTCCCCCGTGAAGACTCCCGGAAAGGGCGCCCACTGCCGCCGCAGCGCCGGCATACATATGCGCCCGCGTTGAAACAACCTCGCGGGCAGCAAAGGTAGACGCGTTGAACGTATGGTCGGCGTGGAGTACCAGACAGGTGTCTAAATCGCGTGCCGTCTCAGGATCGGGCCTGATTCCTGTGAGCAACCAGAGAAAATTTCCGGCATGCGACAGCCTGTCATCCGATCGAAGAGGTTCCCGGCCCTGCCGTATCCGGTGCCAGCCGGCCGCCACAATGGGTATGCGCGCGATCAGCCTGATCGCTTTATTGACATTGGCTTCTCTTGTCTCGTCCGGCAAGTCGGGATCGGCCATGGCAAGCAGGGGAACCGATGCCTGAAGAACGTCCATGGGTTTGGCCTCTTTCGGCAACTTTTTAAAACTTTCGAACAGGAAGTCCGGGACCTGTCTCGCCTCCACGAGACGGCGCGTAAATTCTTTAAGCTGCGATTCCGTGGGTAACGCGTCATGAAGCAGCAGATACGCCGTTTCCTCGAATGTCGAGTGGACTGCAAGCTCTTCTATCAGGTACCCGCGATAGATAAGGACCCCGTTCTCTCCGTCAATGAAACTAACCCGGGTATCCGCTACCGTGACGCCCCGCAGGCCCATATTCTTTGTCCTGACGGTCCCGGCCGTTTTTTCTTCTTCGGGCTTTCTTATTTCAGCTTTCGTAACCATATGCATACCTTCCTTTGAAATCGTTTTTAGAAAGGCAGGCTGGTACCCTGTCCATCTTGTCTGAAATCTCTCCGCATCTGCCTTCTACTTGCCTCTCAATTCCTTGTTCACAAAGTTCAATGTTCCGCCGGCAAGCAAGTGCTTGCGCTGGCGCTCCGACACATCAAGGAGCGTGATGATCGTCCGCCCGTCTGCTTCAACGGGAATCTCCCGGTCGCCCCGCTCAATCCGCTTTCGAACATCAGGGAAGAGGATCTTCGTGCCCATGCTCAGCCGGCCATAGTCCCCGGGGTCCTTGAAGGTGAGGGGGAGAACACCGAAGTTGCAGAGATTGGACTTGTGAATGCGGGCAAAGCTCTTGACGAGCTTCGCCACGACCCCCAGATGCCGCGGCCCGAGCGCTGCGTGCTCCCTGCTCGACCCCTGGCCGTAGTTCTCGCCGCCGACAATGACAACGGTCCCTTTTTCCCTGCACCGTTTTGCAAAGTCAGGGTCGATCTGGGAGAAGATAAATTCGCTGATCGCCTCGATGTTCGATCGGAATGGAAGTATCCTGTTACCGGCCGGCATGATCGTATCCGTAGAGATATTGTCTCCGACCTTGAGCGCCACCTCGGCCTTTATCGTTTCGCGAAGGGGCTCCAGTTTCGAGAGCGGCCTGATATTCGGTCCCCGCACCACTTCGGTCTTCCGGAGCTTCTCCGACGGAAAGATGATGGATGATTCCTCGACGAGGTATTTTTTGGGGTCCTCGATATGCGGATAAGCCATCTCTTTCGCCAGGTCCCGCGGGTCGGTAATGACCCCCTTAAGGGCCGCGGCAGCGATCGTTTCCGGCGAGCAGAGATAGACCTTGTCGTCCTCGGTGCCCGATCGACCGGGGAAATTGCGCGGGAATGTACGCAGGCTTACCTGGCCGGTTCCCGGCGCCTGTCCCATGCCGATACAGCCAAGACAGCCAGGTTCATGAACGCGCGCACCGGCCATCAGGAACGACATGACGCCATTCTGCTTTGCGATATTTTCGAGCACCTGCCGGCTGCCGGGATTGACATTAAATTCCGTTTCCGGATGGGAGTGGCGCCCCTCGACGATCCTGGCAACTACCATAAGGTCCCGGAACGAAGAGTTCACACTGCTGCCGACGATCACCTGATCGGCCCTGGTTCCCGCGACTTCACGCACCGGGACCACGTTGCCCGGCGAGGACGGCTTGGCGATGAGCGGCTCGAGCTTCGAGAGGTCGACCTCTGCGTATTCATCGTACCCGGCCCCCTCGTCCGCTGAAAGTTCCAGCCAGGCATTGCCCCGTCCCTGAGCTGTCAGGTACTCACGCGTCCTTTCGTCGGACGGGAAGACAGAGGTCGTCGCCCCTGTCTCCGTACCCATATTGCCGATGGTCTCGCGGTCCGTGGCAGAAAGGGTTTTGACTCCCGGGCCGTAATATTCAACGATCTTGCCGATGCATCCCTTCACATCGTAGCGCCGGAGCATCTCGAGGATAACGTCCTTTGCGCTCACCCAGTCAGGGAGTTTCCCGATAAGCTTTACACCGAGCACCCTGGGGCAGGGCAGGTAATATGGATAGGCGGCCATGGCAAGAGCTACGTCGAGGCCGCCGGCCCCGATGCCGAGCATCGAGACTCCAGCAGCGCCCGGCGTGTGACTGTCTGCGCCGAGCAGGGTCTTGCCCGGAACGCCGAAGCGCTCCATATGTATCTGATGCGATACCCCGTTGCCCGGCCCGCTGTAATGGATTCCGTAACGCGCACTCGCAGTCTGCAGATACTTATGGTCATCGGCGTTCTTATTGTCCGTCTGGAGAAGGTTGTGGTCGACGTACTGGGCAGAGAGTTCCGCCTTGACCTCGCCGGCCCCGAGCGCCTCGAATTCGAGCATGGCGAGCGTTCCCGTTGCATCCTGCAGCAGCGTGTGGTCGATCTTAATGCCGATCTCTTTGCCGGGGACCAGCTCACCCTCGATCAAATGGGCTTCCAGTATCTTATGAGTAAGGTTCTTTTTCACAATCACGGTCCTCTAACGTGCCGTAAACGCAACAATTCACCCGAACCAGCGGATAATCTGGACCAAAAAAGTCCAATATTTTTGCACCTCTCCCGTTTCCTCCTTGTGAAGCAGGATAGAGTGCCTCTCTTTAAATTTTAGCACGATAGGTTCAGTTGTCAACGTCACGAATATACGCAGAATAAGACGAAAGTCGGGCTCGGATGTAAATTTGGACAAGTCGGCGACAATAACTTTGAGAACGACGGGCGAAGACGGTCCCCGCGTCACCAAGTGTCTCCGCCTGTTGTACTCGATCTCCAAATAATGCTTGAAAATGATGGGAAACTTCCCTATCATTGACTACAAAAAGGAGGCAAGCATTATGAGAGGCAAACGGAAGGTTCTGATAATCATCGCCGGAGTGCTTGTGGTCGCGACCGCATCGGCGATCATCCTGGTCCTGACGAATATCGATTCTATCATTAAGGCGGCAATCGAGAAGTACGGGTCAGAAGCGACAAAAACCGCTGTCCGGGTGTCTTCGGTAAAGATCCATCTTCCCTCAGGGGAAGGTGCGATTGCCGGGCTGACCGTGGCGAATCCTCGCGGGTTTTCCTCGCCGTACGCCTTTCGTCTCGGAAAGATCAGCGCCAGGATCGACACCCGCACGATCACATCCAGCCCGATCGTGATAGATGAGATCCGTATAGCTGCCCCGCAGGTCACCTATGAGATGAATGCCGCGGGCGCATCGAACATCTCGCTCCTCAAGCAAAACCTTCAGGCGCTCACAGCAGGCAAACCGAAGAAAACCGGAGAAGAAAAAAAGAACAAAGGTAAGGAGAAGAAGATCATCATAAAGAAGTTCACTATCGAGAGCGGCGGGGTCGATGTCCGCATCGCCGCGCTCGGGGACAAGACCCAGACGGTCACCTTGCGGCGGATCGAGCTGACCAATATCGGCGCGGGTGGAGGCGCCACGCCGTCGCAGGTGAGCCGGCAGGTGCTGTCAGCTCTGGTGGACGAGATCGGACGGTCTGTGCAGCCCCTCGTCAAGAAGAACGTCGAGAAGGGCCTTGACAGAGCGATTAAACGGTTCTTGAGCAGACCCCGATAGAGATCACGCGGCCTCTAACGGGTAAACAGGACCGGGGGGCCGTTCTTTCGTCCGGCCTCAGGGAGTTGCAACCTCGTTAAAGGGTTCGACAGCAGGAACAATGGTGACTATGCCGAAGATTCGCAGGTGCATGGGCCAGACGTCAAGTCCTACAGATTTCCCCTGAGCCTCTCCGCGCTCAGTATCCTTTTCACCGCGAGCCGGTACGCCGCCTTTCTCAATCTGCACCGTATTT
>DATDRO010000270.1:0-3094 GCA_035291685.1 Nitrospirota bacterium
TATCCCTGAACATGATCCCTTTTTTGGGGTAATCTTTTATGGTCCTGATCTTTGATTTTATCGACACGTCAATTCGCTCCTCGGTTTTTAGCGGGCTGTTGAAAAAGTCTCTTTTGCAGCATAATTCGTCATCCCCGTGAAAACGGGGATCCAGTAATATCATGAACACTGGATTCCCGCCTGCGCGGGAATGACGGAAAAAAGATAACAATAGTTTTTCAACTGCCTGTTAGAAAAGTACGGCTGACGCAGCTGACGGCACGACCAGAATCAGACCGGTCCCGCGGGCCGGCTCGTTTATACCGGCTTCAGGTGGCACCTGCCGCAGTCGGTCAGCGGGAACGCGGCCTTTCCATGACAGATACCGCAATACTTGCCCTGAAAGATCTCTTCCATGGTGGATTTTGTGGTCTTGCCCTTCACGCTCCACGGATCAGGGTGGCACATCTCGCAACCGGTCCATGCAGCGTGGTCCTTGTGTGAGAAGATGATGTCCTGCATGCCTTCTATCCTGGCGCTCATGTTCACATTGCTCTTTTCGATCTGCATTTTTCTTTTCGGGAAAGAGACCCCTTCGATAAAGTCCTTGGGCTTGACCAGTCCTTCCCGCTCCGCGGCGGCCCAGTCCACTCCGTTGCCAAACCGGCCCTTCGGCAGCTTTGCGACCGTTGCATAGAACTTGTTCCTCATCCAGGCGTTCTCCGTCGTATGACAGAGCGGGCAGGCCTTCCCTTTCTCCCAACTCGAGGTGATGACGCCCTCAAATTCCGCGGGCGGCTTCCCGGTGTTGCTGAATGCCTCTTTGCCGTTGTGGCACACGCCGCAGTACCGGCCCTTGCGAAGATCGTCTTCATGCATGATGATGACGCCCTGCTCCTGTGCGAAACCGATGTCCACGTGGCAGAGCCTGCACGTATGTTTTGCCCGATGGATCCAGTGCCTGAAGGTCACCGGCGGAACCTTGTTCTTCTCGGACAGTTGATTGATGAAGATCGTGCCGAACTCATCCGGAGGAATGATCCTCCTGCCCTTCCCCTTGGTCTCCGCAGCGCCCACCGTGATCAGCGCGCCGCACACCACAACCCCCATGAACAGCACATACCAATGACGCTTACGCATACTGCACCTCCCCCTTTCGTGTGGTTTTCGAATCCCCCTAACAGGTATCTCCTTCTCCGTTCCCCTGCTCATTATACTCTGCCACGTCGATCCGATACAGGTCCCCGCCGTATATATCGTTCACAACGATCGCGGGAAAATCCTCCACTTCAAGCCGCATGATCGCCTCGGTGCCGAGATGGGGATATGCGATCACCTCGGCCTTCTTGATCGTCTTTGAGATGAGCGCGCCTGCTCCGCCGATGGCGGCAAGGTAGACCGCCTTATGTGTTTTGATCGCTTCTTTCACTTCCGACCCGCGCGGCCCCTTGCCGATCATCGCTTTGAGGCCCTGCTCAAGCAGGTACGGGGTGTAGCGGTCCATACGGTAGCTCGTCGTCGGTCCCGCGGAGCCGATGGCATGTCCCGGCGGCGGCGGCGTCGGCCCGGTATAGTAGAGGATCTGTCCCCGCAGATCGAAGGGCAACGGCTCTCCCCGCCGGTGTCCTTCCACCATGTACTTGTGCGCCATGTCCCGCGCCGTATAGATCACGCCGGTAACGACCACACGGTCGCCGGACTTTAATCTTTCGATGATCTCGTCCGTAAGGGGAGGCTGTATTTTGATGGGATCAGTCATTGTTTATCTCTCTCAGCATAGCGCAGAAAACATAGGGCGTGGAAAATCGGCATAGGGCATGGAGCATAGGGTTTAAATCTTTTACACCATGCCCTCTGCTCTATGCGGCATTGCCTGTTCACTCTGCTCTCTGCTCTTTGCTCTCAGCTCGTAACTACTCAGGTGCTCAGGTCAGCCATGAACAACAGGCGCTGTAAGCGTGCAGGGTAAAGATATTTTACCACCGTCAGCGCTGCGGGCAAAAGAAGCGCCTCTGTCGAATTTCAAGGACTTATAGCACGCTAAGCGACAGAGTAAGTGGTTGACCTGAGCAGTTACCTCTGTTCTTTGCTTTACAGTATTATCGTCTTATGCCGCGCGGCATGACAGTTGATGTTCACCGCCACCGGCAGGCTTGCGATGTGGCACGGAAAGCTTTCCACATGCACCGCGAGCGCTGTGACCTTTCCGCCGAGGCCTTCAGGCCCGATGCCGGTCTTGTTCACGGCCTTCAGCAGCTCCATCTCGAGGGACGCGAGTTCCAGTTTCGAGTTGGGGTTTCCGACCGGGCGAAGGAGCGCCTTCTTCGAAATGAGCGCGGCTTTTTCAAAGTCTCCGCCGATGCCGACGCCGATCACCACCGGCGGGCAGGGGTTGGCGCCCGCCTTGCGCACGCATTCGAGCACAAAGTGTTTGATCCCCTCCACTCCCTCGGTCGGCCTGAGCATCCTGATCACGCTCATATTCTCGCTCCCCGCGCCCTTGGGCATGAACGATATCTTGAGCTTGTCGCCGGGCACCAGTTCGGTGTAAATGATGGCCGGCGTGTTGTCCCCCGTGTTCTTCCGGGTGATCGGGTCGACCACGGATTTCCTGAGATACCCTTCGCGGTATCCCTTGCGCACGCCTTCGTTGACGGCGTCCACGATGAACCCGTTCTTGATCCTGAGGTCCTGGCCGATCTCGACAAAGAAAATGGCGATGCCCGTGTCCTGACAAATGGGAATATGGTCTTCCCGCGCGATACGCGCGTTCTGTTTGAGCAGTTCGATGATCTCTTTGGCAGCGGGCTCGGTCTCCGTCTCGATAGCACGATCGAACGCCGAGAGCACGTCTTCGCTCAGGTTGTACGCCGCATCGATGCAGATCTGGGCGACGTTGTCCCTGATCTCTTCTACATGAATTTCGCGCATCCCGCCCTCACTGCCTCCACGGATTTCGCAAAGGCCGTCCGTTCTTCCTCGTTGAGCTTGAGCTCCTGCACCTGCTCCAGGCCCCGCGCGCCGATCTTCACCGGCACGCCTCCGAACGTCCCTTTGATCCCGTATTCCCCGTTGAGGAAGACCGAACACGGCACGATCTTCTTTTTATCCCGGA
>DATDRO010000271.1:0-7148 GCA_035291685.1 Nitrospirota bacterium
AGCAGGACGATCCGCTTCACGCCTAATGCGCTCGCTGACCTGAGCACCCTTCGCACCACCTTGGGCCTCGGCAGGGCAAGGATAAGCGTTACGGGAAGGGCCTGCGGCGGCGCGTTATCGAAACGCACATCCATTTCCAGGCTGGTATCGTTGATCGTGACTATCCTGCCCGTGCCGATCCGGTCATTCAACAGACCCACCGAGAGCTCATCGCCGACCGATGCGCGGTGTACCTCAAGCACGTGCCTGAACCTGCGGCCCCGAAGCAGCACCCGTTCTGTGTTGTCAATAAAGTCGTTTTGAAAGAGAAGAATGAGGTTCATGGGAGGAGTAGAGGAAAATTAATCATGATTTTGAACAGGCCCGCGCATCTTCTTGATATTGCTCCTTTGCTTCTTGCCCTCGATCCGTTTCTCTTTTGCCGCTCGCGACGGCTTCGTCTTTCTCCGCGGCTTCGGCTTCTGCGTGGCCTGCCGGATCAGCTCGACGAGCCGATCGATGGCGTCCTCGCGGTTCCGCTCCTGCGTGCGGAACTGTCGGGCCTCGATGATGAGGATGCCTTCCTGGGTGACGCGTCTTCCAGCCAGGCGGATGAGGCGCGTGCGCACATCGCCGGGGAGAGATGGGGAGTTCCCCACGTCGAACCGGAGCTGCACGGCCGTAGCCACCTTGTTCACGTTCTGCCCGCCGGGGCCGGAGGAGCGGACGAAGTGGAGCTGGATTTCGCTCTCGTCTATAAAGATATCTTTCGTGACCTTAATCATAAATTATAACCTTCTTACCACAGAGGACACAAAGTAACCAGCGGACGAAAAAAACGATCTTGTTTTGCCACGGATTGCCACGGATTGTCACGGATTGACACGGATAAAGCCATAAATCATTATCAGTCTTAAAAACGGAAACATTCCTGTCCGTACGTGGCTTACCTACTTTACACGATTTGCGCCGCAGACTCAAGCGATTATGCCTGCTTCCTTACCTGCTTGACAGCAATGGTCCCTCATGGTACTTTGCTCTCATGCCACCGATCATCGAAGTCAGCAATCTGGTCAAGACCTACCCCGGCATTCGGGCCGTGGACAACGTCAGTCTCGTCATCAACCAGGGCATCTGCTTCGGTTTGCTCGGCCCGAACGGAGCGGGCAAAACCACTCTCATCGAGATTGTCGAAGGCATTCAGTCGCCGGACTCCGGCAGCACGCTGTACAAGGGTGCGCCCGTAGGCGCCCGGTTCCGGAAAGAGGCAGGCATCCAGTTCCAGGTCACATCGCTCCAGGAATTTCTGACCGTGCGCGAGACACTGCGACTGTTCAGCAGACTTTACCCCCGTACCATGGACATGGGCGAGGTCATCCGCCTCTGCTCGCTTGATGAGTTCCTCGACCGCGACACGCGCAAGCTCTCCGGCGGCCAGCGGCAACGCCTGCTCATGGCGCTCGCCATCATCAATGACCCGGAGGTGCTTTTCCTTGATGAGCCCACGACGGGGCTGGATCCGCAGTCCCGGAGAAACTTCTGGGACCTCATCAATCTTATCAAATCCCGGAACAAGACAATCGTTCTGACGACACACTACATGGACGAAGCCTACACGCTCTGCGACGAGATCGCGATCATGGACCACGGGAAGATCATCGCCCGGGGCACACCGGAGCAACTGCTGAAAGAGCACTTCGGCGATGTGGTGCTTCAGTTTCCCGCGGAAGACATCGACGGCAGGCTCGACGGGCTGGGACTTACGTATGCGCACCGCCAGGGACTGGTGGAAGTCCAGACGCGCAATGTGGATGAAACGGTCCGGCTGCTGCAGCAAAAGGGGGTTTCCTTGTCCCGCATGAAAATGCGGACTTGGAACCTCGAGGACCTGTTTCTCGCGCTCACGGGGAGGGACTTGAGGAGTTGATCCAAATTTTGTCGCCACGAAGACACGAGGCCACAAAGAAAGAAAAAAATATAATAAACAACCTCGCTTTGTATCAGCAAAACCCTTCCGGAATTTTTTTATTCAAGATTTACTTCGTGACTTGGTGCCTTTGTGGCAAATTTTGATTGAGGTTTTTATGAAAAAATTTCTCGCCATGCTGCACGCCAGGAACATGGAATTCGTCCGCGACAAATCCTCCCTGGGCTGGAACATCCTGTTCCCGCTCCTGCTTGTGCTCGGCTTTGCCGTCGTGTTTTCCGGTGAACCCAAGGACCTGTACAAGGTCGGCGTCATGGGCGATACAGCGGCGCCCGCCAGGGCTGATGCGGAGTTTTTCAGGACGAAGTATATTCAGTTCATCCCGATTGATAACCTCCAACAAGGGATCGACAAGGTCGAGCATTTCCGGCTCGACATGCTCGTGGACCTGCGCTCGGGCCGCAGATACTGGGTGAATGAGAACTCGCCGAACGGCTACATTCTCGAACGCGTTTTCCGGGCCGAAGGAGGAAGAGGGTACCAAAAACAGGTGGTCCAGGGCCGGGAGATCCGCTATGTGGACTGGGTCGTCCCCGGCATCCTTGCCATGAACATGATGTTTTCCTGTCTCTTCGGCGTGGGCTACGTCATCGTGCGGTACCGGAAAAACGGGTTCCTCAAGCGCCTCAAGGCCACTCCCCTGAGCCCCTTCCAGTTCCTCCTTGCCCAGATGACCTCGCGCCTGCTCCTGATCGAGACGATCACCGTGGCCGTTTACGCCGGGTGTAATTATTTCATTCACTTCCAGATGCGCGGGTCCTACGGGAGCCTGTTTCTCATCTCTCTGGTCGGCGCAATCTGCCTGATCTCCCTCGGCCTGCTCGTGTCAGCGCGGCTCTCAAGCGAGGAACTCGCCGGCGGACTTCTGAACCTCCTCACCTGGCCCATGATGCTCCTCTCCGGTGTCTGGTTCTCGCTCGAAGGAACGAACCCCATCGTCCAGAAGATCGCCCAGTTTTTGCCGCTGACGCACCTCGTGGACGGCGCACGGTCGATCATGACCGAAGGCGCCGGCCTCATGGACATTGCCCCGCACCTCGCGATACTCGCGCTTATGACCGCCGTGTTTTTAGCAATCGGTTCGCTGATCTTTCGGTGGGAATAGCGGGAAGGCGGGAAAAAGCGGATATAATCTTAGCACGGAGACACGGTGAAAAACTATTTGAGACGCAGAACAACGAGCTCACAACACGCCGCGAAGCGGTCGGCGTGGAGCGACAGGTTAAAGATTACTGCTCATAGACTAAGCGTTCCGGCCTAAGACCATCTTCGTTATCGTGAAGTAGATATTTTTTAGGATGATAATAAGCCATGAGTAACGTTATGGGCCACAAACAAAGCACGAGAAATCCAAATACGTTTCTGAGTAGTGCGCGTTTGAACGTAATTTTGCTCCCTTTGTAAGCGGAGATTCGATATCCCATGAGATATTGTCCGAAAGTTTGCTTGCCTTTCGCGGGTGGAAATGAAAGATAGATTAACGTCCAGATCATCCCGGGAATTACTGCAAACAACGTAACAAGCATATCGCTTTCGCGCGGCCAGTCTCGCGTAAAATACCAGGAGAATGACTGTGTGTTCTGAGATTCTATAATCAGTGCCGGCAAAGCCAGTAGTGGCCCTATAATGACCAACGCCATAAGAAAATCAATTAAGAGCGCTAAGAATCGACGCCACAAATTCACCGGCTTATTAGATATTTTGGGTTTGTCTTTGGCCTTGTATAAAAAAGTAAAGGGTATCATTAGTACGCTTACGAAAACAGCTGCCAAACTAGATCCAGCCTGCATTAGATAGTAACCGTTCTGCTGTTGTAGAGTTACGCCAATGAATTTGCGCGTAAGAATTGTTGAAACAGCAATAACGCCTATACAAATCAGAAGCACAGATTTTCTGTTCATAATAAGTACCACCTTTTAACCAGTGATTCAACAAGTCTCACTATGCACGCCAAATAGGATGTTATGCGACGGAATTATTGAGCAGTGAGCCTGTAATTTCCCCGACTTTATCAAAATTTATCTGCCGACGCAAGGCAATATGAAATCAACCTTACATAACTATTTAATTTCATTATATTTGCGAGGCCGGTCCTTCATCTCTGCGTATATCCGATAAAAAAAGGCCGATGGTGAATCCCATCAGCCCTGGCATCGACAATAACGAGCGGCCTACTTCTTCGCCCTCACCGGCTCGTAGGTGCAGAACGGTTCCGCCGCGAGGTAGTCTCCCGAGATGGCGAAGGCGCGGGCGCGGCAGCCGCCGCAGACCCTGCGATACTCGCAGATGCCGCACTTGCCGTGGTAATGGTCGAGATCGCGCATCTCCTGGAAGAGCTTTGAGGTGTTCCAGACCTTTGAGAAGGGCTCTTTCTTTATATCGCCGGCCTCTTCTTCGAGGAACCCGCAGATCTGCACCTTGCCCACGTGCGACACGAAGGCGAAGCTCTGGCCGCCCATGCATCCCTTGGTCATGGCATCGAACCCATGGGACTCGGGCGTTACGGTCTTGCCCTTCTCCTTCTCCCCCTGGCGGAAAATGCGGTAATAGTGCGGCGCGCAGGTGGGCTTGAACTGGATCGGCACCTTGTCCCGCATCTCATAGAACCACTTGAGCGTGCTTTCGTACTCCGCGGGCGGGATCTCCTGGTCCGCCAGCTCCTTGCCGCGGCCCGTGGGGACCAGTAGGAACGGATGGTAGGCAACAGCGCCGAGCTTGATGACCATTTCGAGCAGCTTCGGCAGGTCCTTTACATTGTGTTTGGTGATCGTGGTGTTCACCTGGAACTCCAGGCCGACCTTCTTGAAGTTTTCGATGGCCTTCATCACGCCCTCAAAAGCGCCTTCGACACGGCGGAAGGCGTTATGGCTCTCCGCGGTCAGGCCGTCGATCGAGAGCGACACGCGCATGATGCCCGAGTCCTTGATCTTCTGCGCCAGCTCCTCGGTGACAAGCAGGCCGCAGGGCGCCATGACCATGCGCAGGCCGAGCTTCGTGCCGTACTTTGCAATGTCGTAGATGTCCGGCCGCATCATGGGCTCGCCGCCGGTCAGGATGATGATGGGATCGCTGAAGGATTTGACATCGTCGAGGAACCGGTAACATTCCTCGGTCGTGAGCTCGCCCTTGTAGGGACCGAACTTTGCCGCGGCGCGGCAGTGTACGCAGTTCAGGATACAGCTCCGGGTGACCTCCCAGGCAATGAGCTTCGGGAGATACTTCTTCTCTTTACTCTCGCCCCCGGGATGGCCATGGCCGTGGGGAGATTTGGCCGCGTGCGGATGAGACATGGGAACTCCTTCTTTCACCACAAGGTCACGAAGACGCGAAGCCGCTAAGAAAGCAATGCAAAAGTCAAATTTCAAAATGCAAAGTGTAAAATTAAGGTCTGGCCGCCGGCCAGGATTTTATATTCCCTCATTTTGCACTCTGCATTTTGCATTCATCAGGCTTCATGCCTTCATGGTAAATATTTTACGCATTCTAACCAATCAGGCGGGAATAGTCAACACCGTTAGAGAAGAAAATATCACAGGGCGGCGCGCAGAGCGGCCTGATGCGACAGGGTATGGGTGAGATGTCTGCTACCCGCAGTGGTCGGAGGCTATCTCTAACGCGGTAAAAGATAGCTTCAGTCGCAAACCCTGTTCCTTCCCTGCTCCTTCGCGCGATAGAGGGCCGCATCGGACCGCCTTATGAGGTCTTCAAAATCTTCTTTGGTCGACGGCTGCCAGGAGCTTACGCCGATGCTTACCGTCACGCTGAGGCGTTTGCCGTCGTGTTCGAACCCCGTTTCTTCAACAAGCGCCCGGAGCCTCTCAGCGAGGACCTTTGCTCCCTCCTTTTCCATGGGCGTGGCTATCAGGGCGAACTCCTCGCCTCCGTACCGGGCGAGAAGGTCGGTTTCCCTCAGCCGTTCCTTGATCACCCCCGCAACACCCCCGATGACCATGTCACCCGCGAGGTGGCCGTGCGTATCGTTTACCGTCTTAAAATGATCGATGTCGATCATCAAAAGGGACACGGACGATCCGTAGCGATTTACCCGTTTTACCTCCTGACGCAGCCGCTCTATGAAGAACCGGCGGTTAAACGTCTGTGTCAGGCTGTCGGTGATGGATATCTGTTCCAGTTCCTTGTTCAGCACGGACAGCCGCTCGTTCGCAGACACCAGATTGACGGTCCGTTCCTCGACTTTTTGTTCGAGCAGGAGGTTCAATTCCGTCAGTTTCGTGTACAGGTCGGCATTCTCGAGAGCAACCGCCGCCTGCGATGCGAGCGCGGCGAGCAGGTCCTCATCGTCTTTTTGAAATAGACCCGATATTTTATTCAGCACCTGTATCGCACCGATGATCTCTCCTCGCATGTTCCTCATGGGCATGCAGAGAGTACTCCGGGTATGAAAGCCGGTCTTCTTGTCGAACTCGGGATAGAATCTTGGGTCACGGTATGCGTCGGGAACGTTTATGATCTCGCCCGTTTTCCCAACGGCCCCGGCGATGCCCACGCCGACAGGAAAGCGGATCTCGATCAGGTCCGCGCCCTGGGCTATTTTGGCCCACATCTCGTTTCTGTCCTTGTCGATCAAAAAAAGAGAACTGCGCTCCGCGCCCAGAACCGAGGTCGTCTCTTCGATGATCATGCGGAGCAGCTTCTCGATGTCCCGCTCGGCAGTGAGGCGCAGCCCCACCTTGAGAAGGATGGAGAGCCGTTCCGGGTTTATGTTCAGTGCAGGATCAGTCATAGAACTCAAATTCAGCCACGAACTGACACGAACGAACACGAATTAAGAATTGCAGATCAAGCTTAACCGTTCGCGAAAATTCCCGTTATCCGCGGCAAAGAATTTACCCCTCCGGTATAAATAGATTTTTCAACTCTGAAAGCTCATGAATGACATAATCCGGCCCGTTTTTCCTGAGCTCTTCTTCCGACCGGAAGCCGTACGTCACGGAACAGGTCATGATGCCGGCGGCTTTGCCCGCGCGCACGTCCGTGGCCCCGTCGCCCACGATCACCGCGCGCTCCTTTGCCACGCCGACATCGTTGAGTATCTTCAGGATCGAATCAGGAGCGGGTTTGAGCGGCAGGCCGTTATCAGCGCCGATGATCATTCTGAAGTACTGTCTGATGCCCAGTTGATCGAGAAGGGGTTCGGAAAATTCCCGGGCCTTGTTCGTGA
>DATDRO010000272.1:0-3248 GCA_035291685.1 Nitrospirota bacterium
TGAGCGCGGGCGTCGCAATAATCGCGTTTGCGCTGGGCAGGCTCCTTAAGATCAGAAGGATGCCGTGAGGAATGTCCAATTCGTCAGAATATATTCACGAACCGTAGCTGCTCAGATCAAAACCGGTTAACCGCAGAGAACGCAAAGAACTCAAAGAAAAAGCTTGAATCCCGTTAGAACTCTTAAACTAATTCATGCTTATTCCTGACAATTATCGTATAACGCCGGGAGTTCTGACGGGATGAATCTTGATTTTTTGATATTAAATTCTCTCTGCGTTCCTTGTGTTCTTTGCGGTTAATACGTCTTTTTTCCCGACATTCATTCATAAGCCCCTCACCGCTTTGAGAATTCCCTGGAGCAGGGCTATCGGCGTCGGAGGACATCCCCGTATACAAGCGTCAACGGGTATGATCTTGTCGATGCCGCCAAGGGATGCATAGCTTTCTCCGAATATTCCGCCGTTGCATCCGCAATCGCCCGCCGCGATCACGAGTTTCGGCGCAGGTGTCGCGTTGTAAGTCCTGCGAAGGGCTGTTTCCATATTCCGTGACACCGGCCCGGTGACCAGCAGCAGGTCGGCAAATCGGGGAGAGGCGGTGAAATGCATTCCGAACCTCTCGCAGTTGTAAACGGGATTGTTCATGGCATGTATCTCCAGCTCACAGCCGTTGCAGGACCCTGCGTCGACCGCGCGGATGGTAAGGCTCCTGCGGAAACGCCGCCTGATCGCGTTTTCCAGCTTTGAACCTACCTCTTCGATCCCGTCCGCAAGGTCCTTCGGGAGCCGTTCGGTAACGATGCCCGTCCGGAATATTTGATGAAGGATTCGTAGCATAGCGCTCCTAAAATAAAAACCCCAAATGAGAAATCACAAATCCCAAATAAATTCCAATGATCAAAATGCCAAACGTTTCGGACATTGGAGCTTTGAATTTGGATATTCTTTGGAGCTTGGTATTTGACATTTGGTGCTTACTCTCTATAGATCATTTCCCGAATAGGACTGATTAAAGCTCTTGTTGCAGAGCGGGAAATCGGGAACGATGTTCCCGTGGACCGCCTGTTCAAGGGCCAGCCAGTTGACGCTCGACGGGTCCCTGGCCATGCAGCGATTTATTTCTCCCTTCGGCCCTGACTGCAGCCAGTATACGATCTCCCCGCGCCATCCCTCGACAACGGCAAACCCCGCTTTATCCGGTGATGGAGAACCGCAGGGAGCGGTTAATTCCCCGGTCGGCAGACTGCCGAGAATAGTGCGTATGATGTTGATGGATTCCCGGATCTCTTCGACCCTGACCCACGCCCGCGCATGGACATCTCCGGAAATGAGGACCGGAACATCGATATTCATGCGGTCGTAAGGCGGGAATGGCTGCTGTGCGCGGCAGTCCAGATTCAGTCCGCTCGCCCTTGCCACAAACCCGACCACGCAGTACTCCCGCGCCTTTTCCGGGAGAAGAATACCCGTATTCCTCACCCGGTCCTCAAGGGACGAGTTCTCATCATATATCACAACAAGCCGCTCGAACTCTTTTGATAGTCGATCAAGTTCGGACAGTATTTCTTTCTCCCCGTTCGCATCAAGGTCGGCCGTCACCCCGCCGGGGACGATCCTGTCCATCATGAACCGGTGGCCGAAGAGCTTATGGTTGGTGCGGAGGATGTGCTCCTTGAGATGTGAAAGCTGGTACAGCATGAACGCGAACGCGGCGTCGTTGCAGATCGCCCCGATGTCGCCCAGATGATTTGCGATACGCTCCCGTTCCAGAAAGAGCGCCCGGAGCCAGAGCGCCCGGTCCGGCGGAGCGCATTCGGTCACGGCTTCGAGCGCCCGGCAGTAGGCAAGGGCATGGGCAACGGTGCTGTCGCCCGACACGCGGCCTGCCAGTCGCGATCCGTTCTCCCAGGAAAAGGACTCAAACCTTTTTTCTATGCCCTTGTGCACGTATCCCAGCCGCTCCTCGAGATTGATGATATCTTCACCGATCGCCTGGAAACGAAAATGACCCGGCTCGATGATCCCCGCGTGCACGGGGCCGACGGGTATCTCGTAGACCCCTTCGCCGTCCGCTTTGATCCACTCGTATTCACCTGCCGTTCTCAACAGGGGTTTTGACGCATCAAAGGATTTTCTGAGCGGCCAGGCGTCTTCAGGCCAGTCCTCGAACTTTATCCACGGCCTTGGGTCCGGATGCCCGACGGGGAGAACACCCATAAGGCTCTTCATCTGTCGTTCAAAGCGATAGGCAGGGACGAACTTCTTCGTAAGGCTCGGAAAGGTCGGGTCATCGACGGGTGTTTCGGTCTTCACGATCAGGTACTCCGAACCCCACCGGTAGCAGGCATATATTCCGAAGCCTCTGCCAAAAAGCGTCTCGTCCGATGCCCATTCAGCAACGAGCAGGGCGTAAGCCATCTTCAAGGCTTTTGCCGCTTCCGCGAACTTTTCTCTGGGGACAATGTAGGAGGGCACGGACAAAGGGTATTGGCCCTGGTCCTGCCTTGCCTTGGTCCCCAACAAAGAAGTTATGACATCTCTTAAGGTGCTCACTTTAACAACTCCACAGCCGTATGGAACCATTGATTCAGGAAATCAGGCAGGTAAATGCCGAGAACAAAAACCAGGACCATATGCAGTATAACGGGCGTATTCGCTGCTTTTAAAGATTGCTGGTATGCCGGCACATCGCCGGAGACCATGGGCTGGACCCGCCTGAAGAGCGCCGCAAATGCAACTCCCAGGCCCAGCAGGAGCAGAGGGGCCAGAAGCGGCGCGTCCTTTATGGTTGCTGTCAATATCAGAAATTCGCTCGTGAACACGCCGAATGGCGGCATTCCGACAATTGCCATGACCCCGAGCATCAGCCCCCAGCCCACCGGGGGGTTGCCTTTGATGAGGCCTCTTATCCTGTCCATTTCCTGTGTCCAGTGCATCTGGGAGGCATGGCCGACGGTAAAGAATATGGACGACTTGGTCAGGCTATGCACCAGCATGTGCAAAAGCGCGCCGAAAGTCGCCAAGGGCCCGCCCAGGCCGAAGGCAAAGGTCGCGATCCCCATATGCTCTATGGATGAATAGGCGAACATCCGTTTTATGTCCTTTTGCCTTAAGAGGGAAAAGGCGGACACAAGGATCGAGAGCAGGCCGAACCCCATCATGATGTCGCCCGCATGGTGAGTGCCGGTGGAACCGTCCACAAGCACCTTGCATCGTACCAGCGCATAGAGCGCGACGTTCAACAGGA
>DATDRO010000273.1:0-2854 GCA_035291685.1 Nitrospirota bacterium
GGCGGGATCGCCGGATGTACCGTCGGCCCTCGTGGACCAGCTCAAGGACGGCGGGAGGCTGGTGATACCGGTGGGCGAACGGCATTCCCAGCAACTGGTCAGGATGATCAAGACCTCACGCGGCATCGTCACGGAAAAGAGCGTTCCCTGCATTTTTGTGCCGCTGATCGGCGCGCATGGGTGGAAAGAGTAAACCCCGTTAGAGATGCTTCGCTTGACGCGATCTCTAACGGGGTAAAACGAAGCCCTATCCATGAACGGTTATTTTTTCTTCATGCCTTTTCCGGTACAACACTTGATCACATTCGTATCGCTTACCTCAATGAGCCCTTTTTCGACGATGGAAACGATGTCGGGAAGCACATCATTGATCATTTTCGCGGAATCAACCGCCTCGATCTTCACCGGCAGTTTTGTGGAGAGTTCGAGGATCTTTGCTGTGTGAAAGATCCCATCGCTGCCGTATCCCTCGATACCCCTGAAGACGCTTGCGCCTGAGATCTTCCTTTTATAGAAGATATCAAGCAGGACCTCATATACCGGTTTCCCGTGAAATTTGTCGGATTCATCCACGTAGATCGTAAGCTTTTTTGCAGGGCCGCTTTTAACCATGATTATCTCCTCTGGAAACCGACGATGAACACCGTGGAACCGAAAAATCCCGCGGATCAACACCAGTAAATGAAAATTGATGGTCTCGTAAAAAGTCTGGAAAGCCGTCTTTGCGAGCGAAGCGAAGCAATCTCGAAGTTCGTAACTGATTGAAAAAAAGAGATTGCCGCGTTGCTCCGCTCCTCGCAATGACTGCGCAGGGGACTTCTTACGAATGCATCAAAATTTCGTCCTTAACAATACGTCGCGGCAACATCAGATGCTTTTTGCGATCATCTCGCCGATCTTGAGCGCGATGAATCCAACGGTCACGCTCAAAAGGACGTTCATGCCCGCAAAGAGCCATTCGCCGTCCTTTAAGAGCGCCCCGGTCTCATATTCAAAGGTGGAAAAGGTGGTGTACGCGCCGAGGAACCCGACCACCAGCAGCAGCCTCCACTGGGGATTGACAATGAACCGCTCCGTTAAGAGCGGCATGAGAAGCCCGATGAGAAGGCTGCCGGAGATATTGATCACAAAGGTTCCGAGGGGGAAGCTCCTTCCCCACCGCTGGCCTATCCAAACGGCCAGTGCATACCGCGTGACCGCTCCGGCAAATCCTCCGACTCCGATGATGAGATAATTCATTGTTCCAAAACCTCGGGATTACTTTATCAAATTTTCACTTTCTAAGCAATAGAAAAGCCTCGATAACAATAGGCCCTCTTCATATCATGTATAAGGCGGATCATAAAAAATGCTGTCAAAATTGAGTATAAAGAAGTATAATGAATCGGTAAAAAAGTGATATTCATATCATAGACAAGGAGGATCGGCGAATGAAAGAAAAAGTTGAGGAGGCGCTCAAACACGTCAGACCCATGCTTCAGAGGGATGGCGGAGATATCGAACTCGTGAGCGTGGAGGAAAGCGGGGTAGTGAAGGTCAGGCTCAAGGGGGCCTGCGGCTCCTGTCCCATGTCCACGATGACTCTGAAAATGGGTGTTGAGAAATATCTTAAAGAGCATGTTCCGGAAGTGAAGGAAGTGGTTGCCGTCGCATAAGCCCTGCCACTCGCTAAAACCCCGCCCGGTGAACGGACGGAAAGCTGTTCCTTCTGTCCGTTCGGCATGGGCGGGTGTCGTCAGGGGGAGCCGGGAAAAAATCGCTTGACACATACGCCTCATTCTGTTATAAACTGTCCGGCCTTTAGAAATCCTCAAACTGTAATTTTAGCAATGATAATCTCATTTGTTGAATTTATATTTATTATCGCAACTAAAGGTGAATAGAAGATGGAAGCAACGACAATAAAGGCACACGCCTCGTTCAGCGGCGGCGTGCATCCCGAAGGCAACAAAGAACTGACTTCACACAAGCCAGCCGTCCCCGCAGCGATCCCCAAGAGAGTCGTCATTCCCTTAAGCCAGCATATCGGAGCGCCTACCAAGCCCCTCGTTGTATTAGGGCAGGAAGTCAAAAAAGGCGAGAAGATCGGCGAAGCAGCGGGTTTCGTGTCGGCGCCGGTCCATGCCTCCATCTCCGGCAAGGTCACTGCTATCGGGAATTTCCCGCACTCTCTCGGAATGGATGTGACCTCGATCGTCATTGAGGGTGATGGAAAAGACGATTGGATTTCGGGTCTCAAGGAAACGCCGGATTATCAAGTGTTGAACCCGGCTGAGCTGAAGAAAATGGTCCAGGATGCGGGCATCGTCGGCATGGGCGGCGCGACATTTCCCACGTTTGTGAAGCTCTCGCCTCCCAAGGAAAAGCCCATTGATGTTGTCATCCTGAACGGCGCGGAATGCGAACCGTACCTTACCTCGGACCATCGTCTCATGCTCGACAGGCCGCGGGAGATCATTGAGGGCCTGAAGATCCTCATGAGGATCCTTGGCGTAAAAAAGGGATATGTGGGAATAGAGGCGAATAAGCCGGACGCGATCGAGGCCATGAAAAAGGCCGCGGCAGGCTCCCCGGATATCCAGGTCTGGCCGATAAAGGTCAAATACCCGCAGGGCGCGGAGAAGATGCTCATCAAGGCCATTGTCAACAGGACCGTGCCGGCAGGCGGGCTGCCCATGGATATCGGCGTTGTGGTGCAGAATGTCGGCACTGCCGACGCGATCTACACCGCCGTACGCTATGGGAAGCCGCTCATCGAACGGTACGTTACCGTAACGGGCAGGGGAGTGAAAGAGCCGAAAAATTTCGTCGCGCGGATCGGCACGCCTTTTTCACAGCTCATCGAAGAGGCGGG
>DATDRO010000274.1:0-7752 GCA_035291685.1 Nitrospirota bacterium
GCAGAGAAAGAGAAAAGTCCCGCCCTCACAGCGCCCGCTGAAAGCGGCGAGCATGAGTACAAGCCGTCAGAGGACGGAGTCGGAGAGAAAAAGATTCGCATGTAGATAGCGGACAACTCGTTGTTTCCTCCGGGGCATAACTTCGCTGATGGAGTTGTGGATACGCATGGAGCTTTGCCTTCACCGGCCGCGTGATGCGGTCGGTGATAAGTTCTCCTTCAGATTGACAGAAGCGAAGGCGCTCGCAAAAACGCACGGGGAACAGAAAACAGAAGAAAAGACGACTTCTCAGCGTCAGGTCTATACTGTTTGACTTTAAGAAAGTTCGAGATTTGGCGGGGGGCCTCGGAATTCCGGGACATTGTCCACACGTTCGCTGATGCAGTTATGGATACACATGGCGCTTTGCCGTTACCGGCCGTGTGACACGGCCGGTGACGAGTTTTCTTTCAGACGCAGATCGGCTGACGAATTATTGCTCGGGATTGATGACCTTTAATCCTTCGGCGCGGCAGGTTTCGAGAAGAAGCGCGTCGCTGGTGACGACGACAGGGTTCAACGCGGAAAGTTCCAGCGCCAGGGCGAGATGGAAAGAGTCATAGGTGCGAAGTCCGGGGTATGTAAGGATAAGGATTTTGGTGGCGGTGATGATCTGGTTGTCAACTTCCAAGAAACGGTAGGAGCTTTCGGAAACGTCTTTTTCGAATCTATAAACAGCAGACAGAAAATCCTGTTTGGAAATTTCACCGGTACGATATTTTTTGCTGAGGGCAGAGTAAATCTCGGTAATGGCAATATTGCCTATGACAATGATATTCTCTTTATCGCTGATTATGGAATCGACTTTTTCAGAACCTGCTTCAGGCGCGTATCGTTTTGCAAGGGCGCTGGTGTCAAAATAGAAATAGTCCATCAGCCTTTTTTGCGCTCTGCAATGATTTCTTGTGAGAGCGGGGTCTTCAGAACGGAGAGCCTCGTTCTTAGTTCAGCAAGGGTTAACTCAGCAGCGCCCTTCTTGCTAAGAATCGAGAGGATGGTAGAATGCGCAATTACTCGTGTTGATTTGTCGAGTTTTTTCAAAATCGCGGTCCTGCCGGGACGGGCGTGTTTTTTTTCATGTTTTTTTATGGCCGTAGGCATGGGAAGACCTCATTCAAGCTTTATGTGAGTGTAGGTAATAAATAACAAAATTTTGGTTTAATGTCAATTCATTTTTACAGAACAGCCTGCGTGTGGCCTGTACGCTCCGAACCGTAGAACAGGGAAACGGTGAAGGGGAGTGAGGGGGATACGCGATCCATGATGCAGTATTCACGATACATGATCCTGAAAAAGGAGTTGGTCGCGAATTTACCTCGGATAAGGACTTCTCAGAGGACTTCTCAGGGTCAGGTCTATACTGTTTGACTTTAAGAAAGTTCGAGATTTGACAGGGAGCCTTGGAACTCCAGGACATTGTCCACACGTTCGCTGATGCAGTCGTGGATACGCATGGCGCTTTGCCGTCACCGGCTGTGTGATGCGGGCGGCGAGGGATCGTCCTACATGCGCAGATTCATTAACAACAGTTATGAGAACTTTGTTGAAACTTCTTCAACGTATCATTTGACGTAATCGCATTTAAAAAAGGAGGAATGGATTATGAACCACACTGTCAAAAAGGTGAAACTACTCTGTATCATCATGGCGGCTGGAATGATGGCGCTCCTTTCCGGCTGCGCCAGCGGTCCCCATTGGAAATCGGAGTTTACGATTCCCAGACCGTCGAAAAGCCTGAAGGGAAAGTCAATCGTGGTCTCCGACTTTATCCGGGCGGAGCATGGAATTTCAGTGACCGAGAGTCGGAGAGTTCGTGAGATCCGGGAGTCGGCTTATGTCCATGACGTATCAGAAATAATAGCTTCGTCGCTGCGCTCGTCGGGGATTTCCGCCGAGGCGCGCGTCGATGCCCGGCCTTCCTCGCTTGCCTCCAATGAGGTGCTCGTGCGCGGTGCGGTCATTGTGGAACGAGTGGAACGGCCAGGTGGACGTACACTGTTCAACTGGGTTCTCTTCGCCCCAACCATTTTGATAGTCGGAGGGGTTCTGCCGTCTCCGATGCAATGGCAGGCCAACCCGATCGTCAGATATCGGGTAGAGATCATCGATTCCAACGGCCGCATTCTCGCGCAAACCGGTGAAAAAGAGATGACTGCGGAATTCGCGTGCTGGTGGGCCTGGGACTGCGCTTTCCCTGATGCGCTCATAGGCGGTGACGCTCCCAAAAAGAAGAAGGCTGCCGACGAGGCGGTCCAAAAGGTCTCGGCGGTCCTGGCTGATACCCTGCGTCGATAGAGAACAGAGACGGAGTAAAGCGACGAAGCAATCTCGTATTTATGGAGAGATTGCCACGCTCCCTTCAGTCGCTCGCAATGACAGTGTAACGTCAGTTAATTCGTTTGCACTATAAAGGAGGGTATTGTGAAAAGACTCAAATTTCCATTTATGACGTTGTTGATGTTACTGATTCCGCTGTCTGTCCTCGGAAGTGGAACCGGCTTGTTTACCGTTTTCGGTCCCGAAACTTATGTAAGGGGAGCGGGTAAGCCGGAGACAGTTGTGAAGAGCTTCTCCGTTCTGAACCCTGATGCCCGGTATTTTATCAAGATCACGAATGAAGGAGCATCATCAGACAAAGGTACACAGGTATCGAGTGCGGTCATCTGGATCAACGGTTCCAAGATAGTTGAGCCGAACGAATTCAATCAAAAGGTAACGCTCATCGAGAAACCGGTCATTCTGGAAAAATCCAGCAACATCGCGGCAGAGCTTCGGGGTGCACCGGGAAGCACTCTCCGGATAGAGGTATACGGGATCGATAACGAACCTCCTGTCATAACCGCGGTTGTCACTCCTCAGCCGAACGCAAACGGTTGGAACAACTCCGATGTCACGGTCCATTTTGACTGCGAGGACGGCATCTCAGGAATCAGCTCATGCCCAACCCCGGTCACGGTGACGAATGAAACCATCGGTCAGGTCATATCCGGGACGGCCATGGACCGTGCCGGGAACACGGCGACCGCTTCGGTAACCGTGCGTCTTGACAAGACGCCGCCGGTTATTATCGGGCTGCCGACACCGCAGCCGAATGCCGCGGGGTGGAACAACGCCGATGTCACCGTCAACTTCAGCTGCGATGATCCGATTTCAGGCGTTGTGGCCTGTCCTTCGCCCGTAACCGTTACCACGCAAGGGGTAAACCAGATCTCGTCCGGCATTGCAATCGACCGTGCAGGAAACGTTGCCACGGGGTCCTTAACAGTGCGCCTCGACAAGACGCCGCCTCAGATTGCGGTGACCTGGCCTCTGGTGCCGACGTTTGCGACGGACCGGACCAGCATATCGCTCGAAGGAACGCTGTCCGACAGCGTGTCGGGGATCGCGAGCGGTTTCGTAACCGACCCCTCCGGCTCCGCGAGCCTTGGCATTTCCTCTTTTTCCGTATCACGGAGCCTTCAGACAGGGATCCCCGCAGGCGCCGTCTACGCGGACACCCCGTTTGAGCTCACGGCCGTAGATCTGGCGGGGAATGAGGTTCACAACGTTGTCGTCGGCCGCTATACGCTCGAACCGGTTATGCTCCCGACGGACCCTGCACAGACGGAGCTGTCGGGAGGGATCAAGACCTCAGTGAACCGCGCGTTGGTACACTTCAAGCCCGGGGTAACAAGGGACCAGGTGCACGAAATAGCCGGCGCGTACAATGGACGCGTTGCCGGCTTCCTTCCCACCACGAATACCGCTCTGGTCGTTTTCAATACCACGTCGGTGGGCGATCTGAAATCGCAGCTCCAGGCCGTGCGTCAGTCCGGCGAGGTGGCAGCTGCCGTACCCGTCGTTTTCTTCCAGGCACAGCAAGCGGTCACCTTTGATAATGATCTGTTGACGCCTTCCCAGCGTGTTGCCTATGACAGCATCGAGTTTTCGAAGGCAGCACAACTGATCATCGACCAGGATATTCCGAGGAGTCCCGTCAGGCTGGTATTTATTGATTCCGGCATTGATACCTCGTTCGGGTCAAACAACGAGTTCGGCGGAGTTATGCTTTACGATTTATGCACGGTGGAGGGCCAGCAGGGCCAGACATCATCTTCAAGCGATGTCTCCGGACATGGGACCATGATGACGGGTATGGCAGCCGCAGCGAATAACAGCAGTGGAAATAACGGCATACTTCGCGGAATTCCCGGTCTGAACGGCACCGTGATGATGCTCAAGGCCGCGTGCAGTGCCGGCTCCGGCGATCTGGACGGCGCGTTGATCACCCTGGCGTTGGAGTCGATCGTCCGCGGCGGTCTCGGCACAACGATCTTTACCGGCGAAACTCGGGTCGTTAATCTTTCTTTTGGTCTGGGGTCCGAGGACGCGGAGGCAAAGCAATGGCTTTCCTGGTTCTTCCTGCCCCACTTTGCGTCGAAAGACGGAGGAAACATTCTCTGGGTAGCGAGCGCGGGAAATAACAACGCGGTGACGGCCTGCGACGGTTTCTTGATGTATCCTGCAGGCCTGGCATGCACGCTGCAGAACGTCATATCCGTGGGCGGCTATGATCCGGCCGATTTGCTGAGGTCAAGCCCGTCGAATTACGGGCCGGCGGTCACCTTGTATGCGCCCGCGGCCAACGTCTATACGCCAACAGGGACGAATACCTACGGATTTGCCGGGGGGACGAGCTCAGCGGCCGCCTTGGCGAGCGGCGCGGCCTCGCTGCTCATGTCCGTGAAAAGCCAATCGCCGTCCGAGGTCAAGGAAATTATGCGCCTCTCCCGGCAGCCGCTCAACGATTCCTCGCTCTCCCAGGGCGGTCTCGATATCTATAACATGATGCTCTTCAGCGGGTTTCATCCGCTGGCTCATGACACAGAGACCGGCAACTCTTCGGGTGGACAGGAATTGCCTCAGGTGCAAGACCTGGGCATGTCCGGCATAACCGGATTCGGGTTCAGTTACGCATCTGATGACCATCATTTGTACCAGATCTCAACGGGCAACTTCTTCCATAATACTGATTGGGGATATCAATACATTGATTCATTTGCTGTGATTAACTACCGGGATGACAACGGGGATGACGATTATAGCTGGGATTTGTCCCGCCAGGAGCTGCCGCCCGGCACGTCCATGCACGAAGTATCGGACTGCGATAATTACGGCGGCTTTAACAAAGTGCTGTTGCCGCCGGGCTACTACGGTGTACCGGTGCTCACGGGGTTCTCTCTTCGCTTTACCAACGGCGACCACCATCTGAACACCCTGCGAGCTGAGTTGTTCTACGACCAGTTCAGCCAGCTGGAACTCGGCGTCACATACGCGGATAAGAACAGCGACGATCCATACTGTTACCGAGTGACCTATGCGCTCGTCCCGCTGGACCGGGTGCACAGCGTAGCTACCGAAAACGGGTCCTCCGGGGGCACTTCAGTCTCCAGAGCCATAAATGCGACGAGGCCCGTTCTTCAAGGATTCAAGCTCGACTTCTCGAATGAGGACCATCATATCCACGAGGTGGGGGTTGAGGTAACACAATCGACCTTAAGTGTCAGGTACAACGATCAGAATGATGATGATGATTTTACCTGGTGGGTCCGGTACGTCGATCTGAAATAGATTTTATTCAAAGTCTCATGGGTAGGGGCGGCTTCAGCCTCTCTTGCATAATATAATGGGCGACTGAAGTCGCCCCTGCCCTTTTTATCCGCTTTTATCCACGGTCGTGAAAAGCGCCCTTTTATATTCGTGAACAGCCGCCCCGGTGCGGTTGCCGGCTGCCCTGCATTCAGGCGGTCGTCGCCCTGAGCTGGCCGCAGGCGGCGTGGATGTCCCTGCCCCGGCTGCTCCTGACCACGGCGTAGTTTTCTACTGCCGGCGATATTGCGGCATTTGTTTTGCCAGTCAAGCCGGCAGTTGCTGTAATTTTGAAAATTACGCGTCGGAATATGAAGAGCTGTTAATAAAAACGGCTTCCGCCCTGGCGTTTAAAAAGGAAGAGTTTAAGCGGGATTTTCTGGAAGCAATAAAAGGTGGTTATTTCGAGATTACACTTCGATAAGATCGCGCGGGAGCGCTGCCCGCACTCTATTTCGGCTTCTCGGGCGCGTGGATCTCCTTTCGGATTTTCTCCGCAATCTCATCCGACTTTTTTACGAAGGCCGAGGCATGGTTATATGCTTCGTCTGCGTCGTTCCTGTCTATCTTGACAAAATCCGCGTAATCGGCGTCTTCCCGTTCCGCGAGCAGCCCCCGAAACCATTTCGCATATTCGTTCGGAGCATATCCGTCCATGATGAGCTTTTTCCCCACCATGGTCTTTACCCCTTCATGTGTTTTGGGATCAATGCCGAACAGGATCAAGACGGCCTTTGCCGCCGTCAGTGCGGCGTAGTAACTCCTGTTGATGGACGATTCAAATCGCTGCTGCTCCAAGAGGATTCGGGCGTCTTCGAGCAGTTTTTTGGCCTTCTCAAGCCGGTATCTTGAGAGAGACAGCTTTTCTTCCGGGCTGAGCGTCATAAATTATGATTCCTTCTTCCTGGAGTGACTTGACAAAAGGGCTTCCGAGCGAAACGTTAAAATCATATTCTTCTCGTGAGAGAATCGTAACGGAAAAGGGGATATTATATTTCATCTCGTATTCGTAGAATACGTCCCGGATTCTGTTCTTGAGCCCCGGATTTTTTTTGTCCACGAGAACGAAGATGTCGAAATCACTGTCTTCCCGGAAGTCGCCGCGGACCCGCGAGCCGTAGGCGACGATCTTAAGGACAGAAGGTTCCGCGGACAGCGTTCGGGCCACATCGTTCAGTATTTTTTTCTCTTTGTCGAACATCATTCTTGATTCGTTCGTAAAAAGTTCTAAAAGCCGTCTTTGCGAGCGTAGCGAAGCAATCTCGTAGTTTATAACTGTCTGGAAAAACGAGATTGCCGCGTCGCTCTGCTCCTCGCAATGACAGCACTGGGGACTTCTTACGAGAACATCATTCTTGCCTCTTGATGAATTATAGGTGACAACGACAAGATTATCAAGAGTAAATTTAACAATACGTGTTACGATGCCTATTTGCGTTGTCCAGCCGCGGCTGTCCCGGTCGTCGCCCTGAGCTGGCCGCAGGCGGCGTGGATGTCCCTGCCCCGGCTGCTCCTTACCACGGCCACGAAACCATGATTGAGCAGGATGTTCCTGAAGGCGTATGCTCGCTCTTCATCGGGCCGTTCGAAGGGCGCGTTCTGGAACGGGTTGAACATGAGCAGGTTGATCATGCACGGGAGGCCTTTCAGAAGCTCCATGAGCCGGCGCGCATCATCGTCGGAATCGTTCACTCCTTTGAAGAGAACATACTCGATCGTCACGGTATTGCCGGTCTTGTCGCAATAATAATGAAGGGCCTGCATCAGTCGCGCGACAGGATACGTTTTGTTGATCGGCATGAGGCGGCTTCGCACCTCGTCCGTGGCCGCGTTCAGAGATACGGCAAGGCTCACGTCCATGTCTCCGGCCATCTGCTCTATCATCGGCGCGAGCCCGCAGGTGGAGAGCGTCACCTTCTTGGGCGAATACCCCATGCCGTTCCGGTCTGTCATGGTTTCGACGAAGGATTTGACGGCCTCGTAATTACTGAGCGGCTCTCCCGTGCCCATGAGCACGATGTTGCTGATGGGTTGTCCGTTCGTGAGCTTTGCCGCGGCGAAGACCTGGTTCACAAGCTCCGCAGG
>DATDRO010000275.1:0-3381 GCA_035291685.1 Nitrospirota bacterium
CGGCGGCTTTGCCCGCGCGCACGTCCGTGGCGCCGTCGCCCACGATCACCGCGCGCTCCCTTGCCACGCCGACATCGTTGAGGATCTTCAGGACCGAATCGGGAGCGGGTTTGAGCGGCAGGCCGTTATCGGCGCCGATGATCATTTTGAAGTACTGTCTGATGCCCAGTTGATCGAGAAGGGGTTCGGAAAATTCCCGGGCCTTGTTCGTGATGACGGCCATGGGGAGGGACTTGAAATATTCAAGGGTCTCCCTGACCGCCGGGTAGAGAGATGTGCTGACAACAAGGTTCCGGCGGTGATGCTCAAGGTATATGGCGGCAGCGTCCCCTATCGGGCCGGTCTGCCCGCCGAGCGCGCGGGTCAGCAGCATTTCGAGACCGTCACCGACATAGCGGCCCACGGTCTCGATCGGCAGAGGACCGCGGCCCAGCCTTCCCAGGGTATGATTTACGGAAACCGCGATATCCTGCAAGGTGTTCGCAAGCGTTCCGTCGAGATCGAATATAAGAAGACCGATAGGCTTTCTGCACACATGACTCATCATTCCGGTTTGCGCTTTCCTCGAAGCCTTGTCACGCGCTTGTTAACCCGAGATAGTTTCGCGGATTATCCGAAGCAAACCGAAGCGCCCGCTCCGGAGGCACGCCGAGCGAGACCAGGTTCTTTATCCCATCGGACAGGGAAATCCCGCTTCCCTGAAGGATCCCTCCCGGTCCCCGTATGGGGCCGCTTCCCCACCCGGGCCCTTTGACCGAGTCGGATATGAGGATGATCTTGTCGGGGAGTTTCATGTCAAAGAGCATCTTGAGGCTCTGAGGGTGGAGGTGGGCCATATCGGCGATTATCTCCACGTAGATATCTTCGTCCATAAGCCCGAAGCCGGCCAGACCGGGCTCACGGTGGTGGAAACCCCTCATCGCGTTGAACAGATGCGTGATGCCTGTGGCCCCGGCGCGCTTTCCTTCCTCCGCCTGTTCGAACGTCGCGTCGCTGTGGCCCATGTGCACCAGGAAGCCCTTTTCCCTGCAGATCTCTATCAACCTGAGCGCGCCCGGCAGTTCCGGGGCGATGGTAACGATCTTGATGATATCTTCGTTGTCCTCGACGAGGCGCCTGAGCGTTTCCACGGAGGGCTCCACAAAGCTCTTCCCGTCCAGAGAGCCGGCCCTCTCCGGATTGAGAAACGGCCCCTCGAGATAAACCCCCAGTATCTGCACGCCCGTCCGCTGCGCGGTCATGGCCCGCCGCACGGCGTCCATATGTTCCCGCATCAGCTCAACAGGGCCGGGGTAAATGGCGGGCAATAGCGCCGATGTGCCGTGTTTGCCGTGAATGTTCGCCAGGTGAATGATGTCGTCCTGTCTGCGCGTGCGCGTGTCGTACTCGGCCGCGCCGTGCACGTGAATGTCAAGGAGGTACTGTTTGTTCCCGCCTGTGTATGCCATAATGGACTCCGGTTAAGAGACTTGGATTGCAAAATGAAAAATGCAAAATTTCCAGGTCAAAATTTAAAGGCGAGGTTCATTTTGCATTTTGAATTCTGTTTTTTTCCTTCATGTGATCTTTCCTCTCCTCGAGAAAAACTCGCTCAGGGCCAGCCGCACGACAGCGCCGCGGTCCCACGGTTGTTTGAGGTCCCGGGTGAGCTCCTGCGCGGCCTCATCAAGGGCGTCGAGATGTTCGTCTTCAAGCAGCAGCGTGACCTCAACCAGGCCGTGCTGTTCATGTCCCTCGTGCCCGTGGTCATGACCCCCGTGTTTATGCGAATGTTCGTGCTTGTCGCCCATAAGGCACCCCCGAGATGCGCATGGCGCAGAAGGCATAGCTCTTGGCTCATGGTTCACGGCTCATGGTTTGCTATCAGCTATGAGCTTTTTTGCTCTCCGCCCTTTGCTTAGAACAGCAACTTCATCATCACCGGCAAGGTGAAAAACGACGCCACCGTGGAGACCGCGATGCATGTGGCGACAAGCGGCACGTCGAGCTTAAACTCGTCCGCAATGACGAGGGAAAGCACCATGACCGGCGTTGCGCCCTCAAGGACAACCGCCTTGAGCATCGATGCTGTAATGCCGAGCTGCGAGCCCACCCACCAGGCCAGGACCGGGGCCATGACAAGTTTGAGAACGAGCGCCGGTGCGGCGATGGGCAGGCGTTTCAGATCTTTGAAATCGAGCGAGAGGCCCACCGTAAAAATCATGACCGGGATCACGGCCTTGCCCATGAGTTTCGTGGTATAAAGAACAACATCCGGCACCGTGACGCCGGTGACGAGGAAACCGATCCCTGCTGCCGCGCCCCAGAGCGGCGGAAGCATGAATACGCGCCTTATGGATGCGGCGACCGAGACCGCTTCGCCTTCTCCATACCGCGCGGCGATAAACACGCCTGCCGTCAGAAGGAGAGGCGTGGACGCGAGAAGATCGTACAGGATCGCAACATAGCCGAACTGTTCGCCGAGCATCTCGGTTATGAGCGGAAGCCCGAGATAGGTCACATTTCCGAGCGCTGCGGCGAGTATCAGCACCCCGAGGGTGGGTCTGGGTATCGGGGCAAGTCGTGCGTTCATAAATTCATACACGACGAAACCGACGGCAAATCCCAGAAGCGTGACAACGGCGGCGGTCAAAGGCACCGCGAGGAAGCTCCTGTCCACCCTCGTCGTTGCCATAAGGCTGAAGGCCAGGGCAGGCAGAAAGAAGTGAAGCACTGTCGCGTTCAGCGCGTGCCGCACTTTTTGCCGGTCGAGTCCCCCGGGGTTAAAGAACCTCCAGGCATACCCCGCCGCGGCGATCAGACCAAATGAGTACAGGACCCTGTTTATAGATAACTCCTTGAGTGCCTAATTATACCAGTAAGTTCAAGAAGGTCAAAGAAGAAAATTGCGAAGCCGGACCGCTCCGGCGAGCGGCCTTGTCCGTCCACGGCGGGGTCCCGGACGAATTATCATGAAAACCCTGGCTTCCCGCCGAAACCTGCGCCGCGTGATGAATGCGGGGGCGGGAATGACGGATAAAGGGTTTACCATGGTTTTTCAGCAACGGTCTGAAAAAGAAAGGTCGTCGAGAAGGCGCGAGAGAAGGGGCGGTGGAAGACCCGTGGCGTGACGTGTCAGAATAAGATCCTTGCTTCGTGAACGGCAGGAGCATATTCCCGCGCCGACTATTCAAGCTTCTCAAGCGCCTCGGGGATAAGCTCCGGCAGGGTCGGGAACGTGTGCATCTTGTCGATGATGGCATTTACATTGCCCTTGTCCGCTATGACGTTCGCCGCTTCCTGGATGATAAAGGAAGCATAGGGGCCGATCACATGAAAGCCGAGAAGCCTCCGGGAACCTTTTTCCACGATCGCCTTGGCGAAGCCCTCCTTCTCCGCCAT
>DATDRO010000276.1:0-13886 GCA_035291685.1 Nitrospirota bacterium
GACATCGAGTTTATCGTGCAATTCCTTCAACTTGTCCACGGGAGGAAGGATCGCTGGGTGCGGATACCGGGAACGTTCAATGCCCTCCGCGCTCTTAGAAAACGAAAGCTTTTGAGTTCCGCGGATTATCAAACCATGAAAAAGGCCTTTTTGTTCATGCGCCGGCTCGAAAGCAGGATGAGGATAGTGTCGAATCAGTCCACGAACGACCTCAATAGGGATCCGGAAAAACTGGTGTCTCTTTCGCGCCGCATGGGGTATCTTGATGACACCGTGACGGCGGGGCAGAAGCTCCTGAGCGACTACGAACGATTGAGCAAAGAAGTGAGACGCGTATTTAACGGGATTTTGCGCGGTTAGGCTCCTTCTTTCGAGCATGAGGGAGCAGTGATTATCGCAGCCACATCATTCGCTTTGTTCTCACTGAAATATTTTCCGATGTTTGACAGCACGGTTTTTTTATGCCATAATAGCCAACAATGAAAGATAATTCGGGTTTTACCATAGAGGGCATTTTGCTGGTCATCGGCCTGCAGGCGCGGACCGGTGAGCTCATAATCGAGTCCGGGAACAGCATTGGCAGCATGATCTTTCATGACGGCAAGATCCTCCAGTCGTTCTCTCCGTACGCGCGTGCCATTGGAGACCTGCTGGTTGAAGGCGGTGCGGTGACCGAGGTGGAGCTTCTGGAGATTCTCGACGCCCAAAAGAACAAAGGGTATTCTCCGGTGGGTTTCATGCTTATGAAGGCCGGGAAGGTCAGTTTCGAGGTCATTGAAATGATGGTCCACGAACAGATCAGGGATGCCGTAAAGGTATTTAAAGCATGGAAGGATTTGTCGTTCAGTTTTGTGGACAAAGTCATAGACCCTTTTGATGCCATTCACCTGCCCGTTTACGAATTCATTGACAACGAGACCCTGAGGACCGCAATGGATTCGCTGTCTCACATGGTCCGGGCAAAGGATGAATCAGCGCCGAAGGCCGCTCCTGCCTCGTAAGGCGGAGAGCGGAAGAAGCACGCAAGGAGATTGACTCATGCGCATCTCCGCTCGGTTGCTCATAGTGTTGAGTATTGTCACCGTTGCCGCCGTTCTGCCATCATTTGAACATATATTTGCGGGCGGACTGATGCAGCTCCGAAAAATGCCTCCCACCTTGCCCCCTGAAGAGTACGGCAACACCGTGCTGAACCGGCTGGCTGAAAAGAACGGACAGCAAAAAGTGGTCTTTCCTCACTGGTCGCACCGGTCCCGGTTCACGTGCAGGGTCTGTCATCTGGAGCTTGAGTTCAGCATGAGGGCGGGTGAGACCCCGATAACGGAGGCGCTCATCAGGGAAGGAAGATACTGCGGGAATTGCCACAACGGAAAGACGGCATTCGCGCCGAAGGGTCCGGAAGGGGACAACTGCACGCGGTGCCACAGCGGAGGGACAAAGAACGACCCGGAGAAGTTCAACACCTTCGCGATGAAATTGCCCGCCGCTCCGTTCGGGAACAGGATCGACTGGATGCAGGCGCTTGACAAGGGGCTGATCAAGCCGAGGAACAGTCTTTATGACAACAAGCCGCCCATGACATTGGACAGGCAATTGGATCTTAAGGCGGAGATGGCGATGATATCACCTGCCGTATTTCCGCATAAGGCGCATACGAAGTGGCTTGAATGCCCTCAGTGCCACCCCGATATCTTCAACATCAAGAAAAAAACAACCGAACATTTCACCATGGACAAGAATCTGGACAACCAGTTCTGCGGTGTGTGCCATCTCCGTATCGCGTTCCCGTTGAACGACTGCAAGCGCTGCCATCCCGGCATGAGGTCGCCCTCATAGGCCTTTTTCCCGCAGAGATTCCCTCAGCATTTCCCGGGCCTTGCCGAACATACGGACGTACTCATCCGTTCGATAATCGGGATAGGTGTACGCGAGAGGCGTAAAGCGGCCGCCTTTCTGGACAAGCGCTATTTCGGCGAAGATTTTCTCACCAATATATATCCGGTGGGAGTAATCCTTGGTTGTCGCGAGCACGACCTTGGCCTCGGTGATGTATCCGGGGTCGAGGTTTATTCTCCTCAGGACACCCTTGTTCGTTGTCACGGCCATCTGCTCTTCGATCCTGTTGGTGAGTGTTTTCATGCCGGCAAGTTCTCCGGGTTCCGTAAGCTGTTCAAAGAAAATGAAACTTCGCAGAAGTCCCGGGCCCATCTCAGCCAGGTAGTGGTCAGTAAAGTCCCATGGCACGATCTCGCTCTGGTGGTCAACGGGCCCGTATTCTTCGACAAGCAGGTCCTTGCAGGAGTCGAAGAAGGCCGCATCTGATGATAACATGCCGACGAATAGTTTGACGGGTCTCGGAGGAAGTGTTCTTTTCATAATGATTTCATGGCTGTTGTTCCCGGATAATGGACGAAAGGCCGCCGGGACCAGTGAGCGAAAGCTCCAGTTCTATTTCCCTATTGCCGCCGCTCAGTTCCTGTTCCCGCACAATTTTATATCCCTGCACAAACCCCTGGATCCTTTCCGAATAGTTCTTATCGCCCATGAAAGACTTCAAGCTTTGATCGGGCGAGACCCTGACCTGGTCGATAACTCTGAGCAAGTTCCTCTGAGCGTCTGCGAGGGCAGCGCGTTTCGCCATCTCCTGTCTCACGGTTGAGTTCGGAGCGTTTTTTGGAGGCAGGCCGATGCCCTTGGAGCGGATCTTCCCTCCGGACCAGTCCACACCATCGATAGAAGTGATATAGAGCAGACGCAGGTTTTGCATTGCCTTCTGCGAATCGGTGAGATTGAGCGCGGTTGCGTCGCCTGCATAGCCGGGAGCGTCAGCCTTCAGCGTGTAATTTCCGGCTGGCAGACCGGTGAATTCATATTTTCCATCCGCAGAGGTATTTACTGCCGCACGCTCCCTGCCTTCGTAAAGCAGCAAAACCCTTGTTCCGGCGCCTCCCGGCCCGATCGTTCCGGACAGAACCGATCGGCCCGCGGGTTGCGCAAGGTCAATGGGAGAAAGCGTGGTCGTCCTGCCCGGCTCAATGATCACGCCGGGAAAGCTGAGGGGAAAAGGCAAAGAAGGCACGGTTACATTAATATCGTATGTCCCCGGCGCGAGCGTCATAATGAATTTGCCGTCAGCGGCGCTGACATCGATCGTCGATACGGCCTTGCCGTCTTGTACGGCAGTGATCTTCGCACCGGCATTCGGCGGGTTGACGACGCCCTCTACGGCGCCGTTCTGTCCGGACGTACATGCCGATATGGCAACAAGGAACGCACAGCAGATAATGATTGCATAGTGACGCATGATGTCCTCCGTGTATAACAAACATTGTATATATTATGCCCGCTGAACAAAACTTATTATATCATAAAAACGGCATATTTTATATGGACCATTACGCCTTAAAGTACTTGACAGCGCCCCGATAGTGTGTTACTTTCCATAAAATAGTAGCACGGAGGATGAATGTCTGAAATTGCCCGATTCGGCGTTTCCATTGACGGCCAGCTGATAAAAAAGTTTGATGCACTCATAGGCCGCAAAGGATATGCTACGCGGTCCGAAGCCATACGGGATATGATCCGTGACAGTCTCGTGGAACAGCAGTGGGAATCAGGAAGTCGGGAAACCGTCGGCACGATCACGCTCGTTTATAACCACCACACGCGTGAGCTTGACCATTCCCTGACGGACATGCAGCATAGGTCCTACGGTCATATCATTTCCGCGCTTCATGTACATCTCGACGCCCATAATTGTCTTGAAGTGCTGGTCGTGCGGGGCAAGAGCCGGGACATCAAAAAGATAGCAGACCGGCTGATCGGCACACGGGGCGTCAAACACGGCAAACTGACCATGACGACGACAGGGAAAGAACTGGTATAAATTTAATGGAGATATTATTGATCCTTCACATACAGAAGCGGATATGAGCGGGGTTAGCAGAGTAGCTGTTATCCTCATTCTTCTCCTTGTGCCGGCTGCAGCGTGGGCTGCCCATCCGCTCGACGTAGAAGATGCCGAAACCGAAGGCAAAGGCAGATATTCACTCGAATTCACCGGCGATTATGTGAAGGATAACGGCATGACGTCGACTGAGACAACGGTCACCATCACGGCCGGCGCCGCTGAAGATACCGATCTTTCATTGGAAGTGCCGTATCTCCTGCTGAACCCCAGCCCCGAGACAGGTCGACATGAAGCGGGTTTCAGTGACCTGAGGTTGAAACTGAAGCATCGCTTTTACGAGACTCCGGACGAACAGTCACTCGCTTACCTGATCCACGCCGATCTTCCGACTGGCGACGAAAAGAAAGGGCTGGGGTCAGGCAAAGTGGAGTGGGGTGGACGGCTTATCGGCACCAAGGAGTGGGACCGGCTGGAACTGCACCTGAATGCAGGGTACGAGTCTCATGGAAGCGCGCTCAAAAAAGGAGACTTTACCCTTGAGTATGCAGTCTCCTATGGCCTGGCAGCGGAGTATGAGATTACAGAACCGTTCGAACTTGTTGTCGAGGTGTCTGGAGAGCGGCGGAAACAGGACGGGCAATTTTCCAGGCCGTTGTTTCTCCTGGGTGGAGCAATTTACGAGTTATCTGAATCGTGGTACGTTGACGTTGGCCTGCGCGCAGGCCTGAATACCGATGCAGAGGATTATGCGCTGCTTGCAGGCGTGGCGTACGGGTTTTGAAACAAGCACCAAATGACGAACAAACTACAAACACCAAGTACCAATAATCAAATAATTTCCAATATCCGCATTAGAAGCCCCAAACCGTTTGGTTATTGTGATTTGTGATTTGGGATTTGGAACTCAGGAGAGTCTCTTGCATATACCTGACGGGTATCTCGGACCGGCCACCTATGGCGCCATGTTTGGCGTGATGATCCCCATCTGGACGGCGGCGTCCTGGAAACTGAACAAGACGCTCAAGACCAGACAGGCGCCGTATCTTGCGCTTGGAGCGGCATTCACTTTCGTCATCATGATGTTCAATATTCCCGTGCTGGGCGGAACAACGGGCCATGCGGCAGGAACCACGATCATCGCCGTCCTGCTCGGTCCCTGGGCCGCGACAATCGCGGTATCGGTGGCGCTCATTATCCAGGCTCTGCTGTTCGGAGACGGCGGAATAACGACGATCGGCGCTAACTGCTTTAATATGGCGGCAGCGGGCGCATTTTCAGGATACGGTATCTATCGTCTTATTGCTCTGCGAGCGGAAGCGAAGAGCAAAAGACGCTGGATCGCCGCGGCAATCGCAGCGTATGTGAGCCTGAATGTCTCGGCACTGCTTGCGGCTTTTCAGCTCGGCATCCAGCCGATCCTGGAGAAAGCTCCCGACGGCCGGCCGCTGTATGCCCCGTTCCCGCTCGGGGTGACCGTGCCTGCCATGGCACTGGCGCACCTGCTTCTTTTTGGATTCGTTGAGGCGGGAATTACCGCACTGGTGGTAAAATACTTTCAGAAGAACGATCCTGATATGTTGTCGCGGTCATGAGAACGAATAGCCTTGCACGCTTACAGCGCCTATCGCGCATGACCGAACCGAGCGCCTGAGTAGTCGTGAGGAGAGGATGAGCTATGACAACCGTTAAAAAACTCTGGATGGTCATCGGGATCCTCGTGATTCTCTCTCCCCTCGGATTTATTATCCCGGCTCTCTTTGGCGCCGGCGGCGCATGGGGTGAATGGAGCCTCGAGGAGATAAAAAAGCTGACCGGATACGTGCCGCAGGGCATGGAAAAACTTTCTCGGCTCTGGAGCTCTCCCTTGCAGAACTACGCCATGCCGGGCCAGCGCGAGGGGCTTGTGCATGGTAGCCTCGGCTATATCATTGCTGCTCTCGCGGGTGTTGCACTTGCCGCAGGCATCGCGTATCTTCTCGCACGGATCCTCGGCAGAAGGGAAGAACGGAAGAACGACTAAGTTTTTTCCTCTTGCCTGCCTTGTACAAAGCAGGGACCTCACGCCCGTCTTCCTGCGAGCCGGGCGGAACAGGCGGTATGATCATTGTATCAAACGCGATTTTTGGATAGGACGTTGTTGGCGGTCGCACGCGTGGCAGAGCGGTCTCTGTTCTCGGAAGCGTATGCGCAGAGACGGGGTTTTCTCCAGACACTCGATACCAGGATCAAGCTCATAACATTCCTATTCATTCTGATCATTATCAGCTTTATTCACAGCCCCCGGGCTTTATGGCTGCTCTATGGTCTGAGCCTCGTCCTCGCCGCGGTTTCCCGCGTGCCGCTCGGCTTTTTTATAAAGCGTGTCTGGTTGTTCGTGCCTTTCTTTTCGGCCGCCATTGTCCTTCCGGCGCTCTTGAACATTGTTACGCCCGGCGACCCTCTTCTCATCCTCGTGCGGCTGAACACCGTGCATCACTGGGGTCCGTACGCTATTCCGCAGGAAATAGCCATAACCCGGCAGGGCCTCTGGGGAGGGATCGTCTTCGTTTCCCGTGTGTCTGTTTCGGTTTCTTTTGTCGTACTATTGACCCTCACCCAGAGGTGGGCTGATATTTTTGCGGGTCTCCGTTCGCTGTTCGTTCCTAAAATTTTTGTACTGACGCTCAGCATGACCTATCGGTATTTATTTGTTTTTTTGCGCCTCATACAAGATATGTATCGCGGAAGAAAAAGCCGCACTATCCGGTCTCTTTCGTCGGCAGCGGAACGGAACTGGATCGCCTCGCGCATCGGGGTCACGTATGAAAAATCCGTCGAGATGGCCGAAGATGTCTACCGGGCCATGCTCTCCCGGGGCTTTCAGGGGGAATTCCGTCCACTCATTCGGTTCCGCACAACGATCGTGGATCATATCTGGCTCGTGACAGTTCTCTGTTTTGGTGGTATATTGATCCTGTTCGAAAGGGGTCTTATCCGGTGACGAGTATTTTCAACTTCACTGATGTTTATTATTCGTATAGCGGCGGCATACCGGTCTTGAAAGGCCTGACGCTCGACATTCAACCCGGCGAGCGGACCGTGATCCTCGGCGCGAACGGCACGGGCAAGTCCACCCTGCTTGCCGTGCTCGACGGCCTTGTCTTTCCTCAATCAGGCGCCATACGGGCATTCGGAAAGACCTTGTCTGAAAATGCCCTCGAAGACAGGGCGTTCTCCAGGGACTTTCGGAAACGGGTGGCCTTTGTGTTCCAGAACGCCGATGTACAGTTGTTCTCATCCACCGTGTGGGACGAGGTGGCCTTCGGACCGCTCCAGCTCGGGTTTTCCCGGAGCCGGATCGAGGAGATCGTCGAGCAACAGCTCGAATCGCTGCGCATTCAGGATATCCGTGACCGGGCCCCTCATACGCTTTCGGACGGTCAGAAAAAGAAGGTCGCCATCGCATCGAGCCTCGCCACTGACCCGGAGGTGCTCCTGCTCGATGAACCCACGAACGGCCTTGACCCGAGAACGCAGGTCTGGCTCATCGAGCTCCTCAATGAACTGCACCATAAGGGAAAGACCATTATTTCAGCCACACACGATCTCTCGATAGCAGGGGATATTGCCGAACGGGCGATCGTTCTTTCCGAAGAACATACGGTTGCGGCGGACGGCGGGTTCTGGGATATCGTTAACAATGAAGAACTGCTGCTCAAGGTAAACTTGATCCACGAACACGCGCACCAGCACGGCAACACCGCGCACGTCCACCGTCACGGACATTTCGGCCACTATCATTCAAACGGAGGAGCTATGCACGATGATCATAAACATCATACTCATGGCCATGCACACGGGAGCGGACATGGGCATCCTGATGCTGAAACGCTCCAAAAACTGCTGAAAATGCTCGAACACTGGATCGAACACGGTGATGGCCACGCGGAAAACTACCGTGTGTGGGCCATGAAGGCAAGCGGGGCGGGTGAGGAAGAGATCGCGCGGGAGATACATCTCGCGATCAACGATAATGAATCGGTAAAACAGCATATCAAGCGCGCAAAGGACATCCTTGCGGCGAAGCTTGTGCTGAGGAAATAGGTGATCTACCGCGGAGATCGCGGAGAACGCAGAGAATACACAAATGAAGTTTGCTTGATGTTGTTTCGAAGTCTATGATTTAGTTTTTTCTCAGCGACCTCTGCGTCCTCTGCGGTGATAAAGCAGGAGGAGGTACCATGCTGGATAATTTTGATGCCGATCTCCGTGATACCGTTCAGTTCCACGGCCACCTCTGCCCCGGGCTCGCGCTCGGGTTCCGCGTGGCAAAGGCGGCGCTGCGCGAACTCAAGGCCGACCGTCCGCGCGACGAGGAGCTTGTCGCGATCGTCGAGAACGACTCCTGCGCGGCTGACGCTGTCCAGTATATCACCGGTTGCACCTTTGGGAAGGGGAACTTTATCTTCCGGGATTACGGTAAACACGTGTACACGTTCTTTAACCGGAGGACCGGGCAGGGAATACGCATATCCGAAGATTACCGGGGGTTCGAGGACGACCAGCGGTTTCCGGATCTGAAAAAAAGACAGGAAGCGGGAGAGGACGTGTCCCGCGCGATGATGGAATATAAAATGGACAAGGCCGCGGCCATACTCCGGGCGGATGAAAAAGAGATCTTGACCATAGAACAGCTATCTGCTCAGCCTCCTCGTGAAGCGAAGATACGCGGCTCCGCCCGGTGCTCGCTCTGCGGCGAGAAATTCATGGAATCACGCGGCCGCGTGAAGAGCGGAAAGATCGTCTGCATTCCCTGTTTTGAGAAAGAGTGATCTCCGCCCTCTTGTTCAAGCAATAGCCCGCCGTTACAGCCTCTGAGCAGTTATTCCGGGATAGAGCCAGAAATGTCTTGACATGTTCTCATCGGCATGGTATATCTGTACCGTCAAATTGAAAATGGTTTTCAATATCAAAAATGAAGAAAAAAGCCGCTGAACAATTAATGGAGTACCTCGCAGGCCAGGGGCTCAAGTCCACGCAACAGCGCGACGAGATTCTGAAGATCTTTGTGGGCGCCGGCAGGCACCTGAGCGCAGAGGAGCTGTACGCCCTGGTAAAGAAGTCCTACCCCGGCATCGGTTATGCCACGGTATACCGGACGCTGAAGCTTCTGGCCGAGGCGGGACTGGCGGAGGAACGGCGTTTTGAGGACGGGTTCACGCGCTACGAGTACAGGGCTACCAACGGTCATCACGACCACCTGATCTGCACCAAGTGCGGCTCGATCATCGAGTTTGAAAACGCCCGGATCGAAGAACTTCAGCAGGATGTGGCACGGAAGAACAAATTCCTCGTGCAGAATCACAAACTGGAACTGTACGGTCTGTGCGCGGTGTGTCAAGGAAAGAAAAACAGATGAACCGGTGAAAGGGAGAAGGCGAGAACCGGAAGAAATCACCCCGATTGCCGTGCTCCCGGATCATCCTCACATACAGAAAGGAAATTTCATGCATGACCATGGTACAAACGATGCTGAACGCTATCGCGATTCAAATCTGAACAAGGTTCTTTTGATCGGCAACCCGAACGTGGGGAAGAGCGCGCTCTTCGGGCTGCTTACCGGAAAATATGTTACCGTGTCCAATTACCCCGGCACGACCGTAGAAGTGACCTATGGCAATGCCGTCCTGAATAAAACACGCACCCTGGTCATAGATACGCCGGGCGTGAACAGCCTGGTCCCGATGTCCGAGGATGAAAAGGTCACGAGGGATATGCTGCTGACGGACCGTGCGGGGGTGGTCGTCCAGGTAGCCGATGCCAAGAACCTGCGTCGCGGCCTCTTGATCACCTTGCAACTTGCCGAGATGGGCGTACCGTTTATCCTTGATCTCAACATGGATGATGAGGCCAAGAGCCGCGGCATCATGGTAGATCAGGAAAAGCTGTCGCGGATGCTCGGCATAGAAGTGGTCAAGACCGTCGCCATCCGAAGGAGCGGCATAGACCGGCTCCTCAAAAGCATCCAACATCCCCGGAGGTCTCCGGCAGGTGTGCAGTACGACGACGCGATGGAGACAGGGGTCAGGGACATCTCCGCTTTTTTGCCGGAAACGAATATTTCGGCTCGTTCGCTTGCCCTCATGATCCTTGCGGGAGATGAGAGCCTCAGAGGGTGGCTCCATGCGAATTTACAGGACAAGGTTATCTCGAAAATTGAAAAAATCCGGCAGGAAGTGCAGTCGAAATTCAACAACTCCCTTGGCTATCTCATTAATCAGCGCCGGCTGAAAAAAGCGGACGAAATTCTCTCACAGGTATTGAGCCTCCATGAAGCCGGGAAGGGGTCTACGATCGCTTTTCATATCGGCCGGTGGTCGATGCATCCGATCTACGGTTTGCCGATCCTGGCCTTCGTGCTCTATCTTGTGTATCAGTTCGTGGGGGTGTTCGGGGCGGGAGACGCTGTAGGGTTCCTGGAAGAGACTGTGTTCGGCGAGTACCTGAACCCCTGGGCAACGAAGATCGTGACCTTCGTCTTCCCGGTTCCGTTCATTCAGGAACTCCTCATCGGTGACTATGGACTCATCACTATGGCGCTTACGTATGCAATCGCGATCGTGCTGCCCATTGTGGGCTTTTTTTTCATCGCCTTCGGAATTCTGGAAGACTCCGGGTATTTGCCGAGGCTCGCGGTCATGGTGAATAAGGTATTCAAAGTGATGGGACTGAACGGCAAGGCCGTGCTCCCGATGGTTCTGGGGCTCGGGTGCGACACCATGGCAACGCTTACTACCCGCATTCTGGAGACTAAAAAAGAGCGCATCCTGGTGACGTTGCTCCTGGCGCTCGGCGTTCCCTGTTCAGCCCAGCTTGGGGTCATCCTCGGCATGGTGTCCGGGCTTTCCGGCATCGCAACCGCCATTTGGCTCGGTTCGATAGTGATAGTGATGCTTCTTGTCGGATATATCGCGTCGAAAATTGTCCCTGGGGAGCCTTCCGATTTTGTTCTTGAGCTCCCGCCCATACGCGTGCCGCAGTTGATGAATATTTTCGTGAAAACGCTTGCACGGGTGCAGTGGTATTTGAAGGAAGCGGTGCCGCTCTTCATGCTCGGGACCTTTATTCTTTTCGTGGGGCATAAAATAGGGGCGCTTGCCTATATTCAGCAAATAACGGACCCGCTGGTCGTCGGTATGCTTGGTTTGCCGAGCAAGGCAGCCGAGGCCTTTGTCATCGGCTTTCTTCGCAGAGATTACGGAGCAGCAGGGCTTTTCATGCTGGCCAAGGGAGGCATGCTCGATCCGATCCAGATCGTCGTGAGCCTCGTGGTCATAACGCTCTTTGTGCCCTGCATCGCGAATTTCTTTATGATGGTGAAAGAACGTGGAATGAAGGCCGCGCTTTATATGGTGGCGTTCATATTCCCCTTTGCGTTTGCCGTCGGAGGCGCGCTCAATTGGGTGCTGAGGACGTTGAAGGTGGCGCTGTAAAAGCGCATAGGGCAGAGAGCAGAGGGCATAGGGCAAACAACGAAGAGCGAAACCCTATGCGCCATGCTCCATGCGCTATGCGCATTTCAAGGAGGAGCAATGTCTGAGCACAAAAAAATGGATACTATCGAGGGAAAAGCCGGCCATCCCGCGCTGTGTGTTTTGCCGGAAATAGAAAAAGAAGATGAGCTCCTTGAAATCATCTGGACGCTGAGGGAAGAAGGGACGCTCACCTGGGACCAGATTCTTCAGGGTTGCCAAATCGACGGCTGCGAGGCTATTCTCAGGGATCTGGCTAAGAACGGATGGATCGATATTAAAGGTCAGACCGTGGAGATGCGCCCCAAGGGTGAGAAGAGAGGCCGGGAACTGGTGCGTCGGCATAGACTTTCGCTTCGTCTGTTCTATGATCTCTTTGCTCTTGACGGCGCCGAGGCCGAGGCGTGCAAATTCGAGCATATCCTCTCGCCCGAGGTGACCGACAGCGTCTGTACGCTGCTCGGACACCCGCCGAATTCCCCGGACGGAAAACCGATCCCCCGCGGGGAATGCTGCGCCATGTTCAGGCAGGAGATGAAGCCCCTCGTCGCTCCGCTTGCCGACCTCATACCGGGAGAGAAGGGGAAGATTGTGTTCATCACTCCTGGGTCCCATTCGCGGCTTGACCGGCTCTCGGCCATGGGCGTCGTTCCCGGCAGCATTGTCAAACTGCACCAGAAGAGACCTTCCTATGTGATCCAGCTCGGCGAGACGATGGTGGCCGTGGACAAGGACATTACGAAGGAGATTTTTGTTAAGAAAGTGTAAGCAGATATGGTGGAGCGCATAGGGCCTGGCGCATAGGAGAATGACAGGAAGACGGATTTTTACCCTTTGCGTTCTGCGCTATGCGGTGAAAAAGGAAGTGTACCATGAGCAGGTTGGGACCCGCGACGACTATTCAAAATTCCGACAAACGAAGGAAGCTCTTGGCCGACAGCGTGCTCCAGGGCGCGTGTCAGACTGGATCGGAGACGGCCGGCACGGCAGGACAATGCGGCAGTTTTTTTGGCGCTTTCATTGAAAATGAAAATCAATTTCATATTGAGGAGGTCAGCATGTGCATCGCATTGATTGGCGGCATGGACAGGCTTGAAAGGCATTATAAAAATGAGGCGGAAAAATTCGGCGTTGACCTTAAAGTATTCAATGCATCCGCCGCGGGGATCGCATCAAAGGTGAAAGCCGCGGATGCCGTGGTCATCTTTACGAATAAGGTGTCGCACCGCGCGCGGAAAGAAGTGGTGACTATGGCGAGGTCGAGAAATATTCCCGTTTTTCAGTACCACTCGTGCGGCGTTTGCACGCTGAGAGATTGTTTAAATTGCTTACATAAAAAAGGAGGAGTCAGGAATGGGTAAAAGGATTTTAGCGGCAGTTGTAACAGTTGGATTCATCGTATCAGTCATAATGGCGGGGACGGCTTTTGCCGCACACCCGCTCATCACAGACGACACGGGAACGCAGGGCAAGGGGAAGGCGCAGCTCGAATTCATCGGCGAGTACGGGATCGAGAAGGAAGAGGGGGTTACGGAAAAGAGCTTCGAGGCGCCGACGGTCCCTTTCTTGTCATACGGGTTGAGCGACGCCATCGACCTCGTGTTCGGCCTTCCCTATGCTTCGGTCAGGGTCGAAGATGCGGGAACTACCACGGCGGTGCGGGGGGCCGCGGACATGTCCATCGAGCTCAAAGCGCGCGTCTATGAAAAGGACGGCTTGAGCTTTGCGGTAAAGCCCGGCATCAGCCTTCCGACCGGCGACGAGGAGAAGGGGCTCGGCAACGGAAAAGCGTCTTACAGTACGTTCTTCATCACTACTAAGGAGGCAGAGCCCTGGGCGTTCCATTTCAACGTGGGTTACGTCCGGAACGAGTACAAGCTCCAGGCGGATGAGGACGCGAACAGAAAGGACATCTGGCACGTCTCCCTTGCCTCGCAGGTGGAGGTTGTGAAAGACCTGAACCTCGTCGCGAATATCGGCATGGAGCGGAACCCCGACAAGACCTCGGACACTCATCCCGCCTTTATTCTGGGCGGACTGGTTTATTCCATTTCTGAAAACCTGGATATCGACCTCGGCGTCAAAGGCGGACTGAACAAGACCGAGACGGATTATTCGGTCCTTGCAGGGATCACGTGGAGACTGTAGGAGGAAAGCATATGATGCCCCTTGGGCTGTTGCGCGCCGACGAGCGCGCAGAAGTAATCGACGTAAAAAGCGGGAGCCACGCCGCCGGCGTGGCTGCAAAAAGCTGCCGGGACCGCGTGGAGGACATGGGGCTGCGCGCGGGCGAGAGCGGAAAAATCGTCAAAATGGGCGCCATCGGGCCGCTCAAGCGCCGGCTCATGGACATGGGTGTGCTGGTGAGCGGGGAGGTGAAGGTCGAAAAGATCGCTCCCCTCGGAAAAAGGTTCAATAATCTTCAAGAACTCCACGGAAAGGACCTTGACAATACAAGACGATGT